>JAIMBL010000090.1 GCA_023511615.1 Leptolyngbyaceae cyanobacterium HOT.MB2.61 | reverse complement strand
GAGCCTGAGATGTATCTCAAGGCTCTTAGGTCAGTGCCATTCATCTTCACTTAATCTTAATGATGTTCCAGACTCAATCTTAATTGAAGTTTCAGGCCAGATTATGTAACGAGGGCGGCGAAGAAGAAGTAAAGGAGTAAACTCTCCCTTTGCCCTGGCGGCCCACTATAGAAACGGTTGGTTGGGGCGTTATCCAGGAACTGAATCTCGATTAACCACGATCAACTTTAGCCCAGTCATTGCTTATAAAGCGAACTTATAAAGTGACCGGTAGTTTATCGATGAGGCTGGTATTAATATTCAGTATGCCGCCGCTGTTTTGTCGAATGCGATCAACTGTGGCTTGACTGGAGGTGGGGCTGGCCTACGTACCCTACCCCAAACCAAGGTATTGAATTTGCAACCCCTAAAGCAAAAACCGATCAAGCGCGGTCTTTAACTCCTCAATTTCCGCTTCAATATCCCCTTCCATAGCAGCACGGGCAATGCATTCGGTCAGGTGTTCATCCAAAATAATCCGCGCAACTCGGTCTAAAGCCCCCCGCACTGCTGCGACCTGAACCAACACATCAGGACAGGGACGGCTCTCCTGAACCATGGTTTTGATACCACGAATGTGACCTTCAATTCGGGAAAGGCGATTAACAATGCGGCGAAGAGATTCTTCGCTGTGAACATGAGCATGACCCGATGAGCTATGCTCATGCACAAGAGAGTCGTGCCGGTGAGCATGATCATCATCAAGGTAGTCAAGGTCTCGCTGTCGAGGAAGTTCAGAAGTTGCCATTAGGGAGACTTTGCATAATCGAAGTATTCAAGATTCTAGCCCAAAAGCAGCGTTCACCTTGAACTCCAAACGCTCCCAGTCCACCTCGTCTTCTAACCCTTACCCCGTGCTAGGGGGTCGTTACACCACCAGGAGTTGGTTGGGGAGCCGTTTGAGCCGCAGGTTCAGGAGTGGGGGCAGCAGCCGGATTTGGAGATGGTGCGGGTGCTCCCTGTGCAGATGGCTGAGGCGTGACGACTGGAGACACCGGAGCCGTGCCAGGAGTGACCGTTAGAGTTGTTCCTACACCTGCTGGGAGTGTTGTATTGGTAGGTGCTGGAATCGTTACAGTGGGCAGTGTTGTGGGAACAGTCACCGGAGTTGTGACTTCTGGAACAGTAGTCGCTGGAGTTGTAACCGTTGGGGTAGTGACGGTTGAAGTTGAGGGAGTTGCGGGGGTTGGCGTCGGGCGGATTACCTGCGGCAGATTAATAGTGGAAATCGGCTGTGGGTCAGGGCGAACAACAGGTGCTGGAGTTGGAGTGGGTGTTGTCACTGGAGGTGGTGACAGAGCAGGCGTGGAAACAGGTGGGGTGACCACCGGTGTGGGATTCGGTGCAGGTAAGGGCTCTGGTCGGTTGATGGGAGTAGGAGTAGTGGGCTGAGTTGTGATTGGTGCAGGGTTTTGTTGAGTCGGGGTAACAGGGGAAGGATTAGTGGGTTGAGTTGTGATCGGTGCAGGCGTAGTAGGCCGACTGGGGTTAGCGGGGGATGGTGTAGGCCGACTGATTGGCTCTGGGGTAGGGGCAGGAGCAGGGGTAGGAGTAGTCGAAATTGGTTCTGGACGAACGGAACTCACCGGGTCCGGAGTGGGAGAAGGTTGTGGACTGGGAAGAATGGCAGGGGTGGGGAGAGGGGGTGATGTATCGATTGGTACCTCAGGTTGACCCAGTCTCTGAGGGCGAGGGGGTTCTGGAGGTTGAACGATAGCCGTATTGGAATTCTGAAGAGTTTCAGATGTAGCTTTTCCGGCCAACCCTTCGGGACCGACCAGTATCAGATTGGTAAACCCTTCAGACAGGCTGCGGTCAATGCCGTTTTGCAGAGCGGGGTTGGAAACCACTGGCTGCTCATTAGGACGAGAATAGGCCACCCAGGGGGGATTGGCTACAACACCAGATTCCGGTACAGAAGGTTGGGACTTAAGGGCTTCGGCGGTTTCTTCCTGGACAGCCGCGATCGCCTCATCAGAACTGGGTGTTGGCTTTTGCCGGGGTAGATCCAGGTCGCGCACCATCTCACTGGTTTCGTAGAACGACTTGAGGTCAAACTTGTAAACCTCGAAAATGCGATCCCCAACCAGGAGGGCAATCTGACCCGCTTTCAGCGTAACCGCTGGAGCCCCTTCTTTGTTTTGCGCAACCTCAATATCACTGTTGGTTAGCGCCCCAATCACAGTTGTATCAGTGTCAGGGTTGTAGCGGATAAATAGGGCAGAACCTCGAATTCCAGCGACGGCATTAGGGGTTTGTATACGAGTCCGTCCCTGCTTGGGAGGAATTAGCAGCAGGACGGTACCATTTCTAAGATCAAAGGTTCGCGTATCTGGCAAAAACTGAAACAATGCTCGTTCCCCAATTCGTGCCAGGGAACGATCATTAAAGCGCAGCTCAGCCCATGATTTGCTAGCTGTCCTTAAAGCATCCAGCGGTTGCATGGTAATGCCCTTAGATGCACTACGCCAGCGTTCTCCACGGGGTTGAAACTGCACCTGATTTCGTAGCTCTCGGACCGTGGCACTCGTGAGCTTTACTTCGGCCCTGGCAATCCCTGAAACTAGAAGGGTTCCAGCGCTCCACAAACCTAAAGTGACGATTGGCAGGAATCTACGAAACATAGTGGCTCCAGGGTCTCACTTCGGGGCAACCGCATTATCCCAGATGCGCTTCAGCAATCTGCTAATTTCAGATTAGAATTCATCCGGAATCCAGGCGTACTTCCGTGATTTCTCTTAAAGAATTCCATGCGACATCTGATTCATCAATTGGGTAGTATTTCGAATAACCAGTTTAATTGCACCCTGTTGGAATGTCACTAGAAAGCCTAAAAATCCCGAATTTGGGGGATGGCATCAAGTCCACTCACATCGCCTAATGGCATAAAGCTATCAAGAAGAATCCAGCAGTAGGAGACTCTGTTTCCCTGGCTTTATCAGATCTTTAAATCTTTAAAGTGAGCGGATGGTTCAGTAAATCCACGGTTTTTGCTTTGCGGAGTCGTTTTAGCCCTTCCCCTTTCGGATTTTGTTTTTCCACGCGCTATGGTTTCTGGCAACACACTCTCGCGTGGGGAATCCTGTTATTGAGTAGCCCTGCGTGGGCCGCTCCCAACTCACCTCAGTCCCCATCCGCAAGTGTTGCGCAACCCTCAGAGCAGGCTATCGCCTCAGGGTTTGAGCCGGTTGGCTACAAGTCCGACTTTGTTCGCCCCTCCTATGCCTACAGTGCAGCAACTCTAACTGAGCCGTTGCCTGCGCAACCACCCCACTTTTCCTTCAGTCCCGTTAAAAGCCTTAAGTCTGCGGAGGGTAGCCTTCCCTCACCAATTCAAATCAGCGAGGCAGCTCCTGCTAAATCGGCTGAAGACCCTGAGTTAGGAGTGCTGCGTCTACAACCCCTGTTCAAGTCTTCTCCTTTTAATCCGTCAAACCCCAACCTGCCCGACCAGGATCAAATGGCAGACCAGCCACTTTGCCCAGGTGGTGTTCCTCCTGACCAGGAATTGGGTTGCATTCTGATTCTACCACCACCACCGCCGCCCCGCCAGCCAACGGTTTACCTGCTGGCAAGATTTGACTATTTCAGAAGCAGTAACATTTATTCAGCGATCGACCCAATTGACGATGGCCTGGCCAGACCTGGAATCACACTTTACGCTGCTCCTCGTCTTGGGCCGAACACCTTCTTAACCGCTTCTGCAACGGGCAACCTGGTCCGATACAATATCCAAACTCAAATCAACTACAACGAGTTGGTATTTGAAGCGAGCATCTTTCAGGTACTCTCTCCTAACATGTTTGGCCGAATTGGCTGGACCAATCAACGGCTCTTTATTGCTACCGATGACATTGCTGGCTTACCAAAAGGGCGACGATTTTTAGATGACCACGCTATCCGTTTGGAGATCAGTCGTAAAGATCAAATCACCAGTCGCCTCTACCTGAACACCTTCTATCAGCTCCGCGCAGGCTTTGCCAATCCCAGGGATCGATCGCGCATCATCAACTCGTTCATTGCCTCTCTCAATTACGATATTCAGCCCATTCTTCAAGTTGGGCTGGACTATCAGTTTGCCCTGGCAAGCTTTACCCACCAGCCCCGGGAAGACCAGTTTCAGCAGGTGGGTGTTCACCTGGCTTACACAATGTTTCGCAATACCCAGCTTTACCTGTTTGTGGGTTATAGCTTTGGGCGCTCTTCCGCCCCCCTGGTTGATTTTGATGGTTTAGTTTTTGGTGTCAGCCTCAGCGCTACCCTGGGCCTATTCTAAACCCCTGACCTCTCTAACCACTAACCACTAACAACCAACTACTCCCCTGGCCCCTTAAAATCATCCTTAGGCAACTACTCTTGAGCTTTCATGTCATTTCAGTCAGAAAGCCAGGAACCGACCTGGCTTACAATTATCCGTCTCCTGCGGTGGGATAAACCTGAGGGTCGATTGATTCTCATGATTCCAGCTCTCTGGGCAGTGTTTCTGGCCGCAAGGGGAACGCCACCTCTACCGCTGGTAGGAATCATTATTCTGGGTACGCTAGCTACCAGTGCTGCGGGCTGTGTAATTAATGACCTTTGGGATCGGAATATTGACCCTAGAGTCCAGCGCACCCGCAATCGCCCCCTGGCATCTCGTGCTTTATCAGTTAAGGTGGGGCTGGTGGTAGCACTGATTGCACTCATTTGTGCCTGGGGGCTATCGCTTTACCTGAATCTCCTGACATTCTGGCTATGTGTGGCCGCTGTTCCAGTTATTGTTCTTTACCCACTGGCGAAGCGAGTATTTCCGGTGCCGCAACTAGTGCTGGCGATCGCCTGGGGATTTGCTGTTCTGATCAGTTGGGGCGCAGTCAGTTGTGGCCCCACCTCTGCCCCGACTCCCTGTTTAGGAATGGAAACCTGGCTCCTCTGGGGGGCAACTGTACTTTGGACCCTTGGATTTGACACGATTTATGCCATGCCCGATCGCGAGGACGATCGCCGCATTGGGGTCAACTCCAGCGCCCTCTTCTTTGGCCAATATGCGCCCTTAGCAGTTGGCGTGTTCTTTGCTGGAACGACCTTTCTGCTGGCAAAGCTGGGTCTGGTCATGCAGCTTCAAATCAGTTACTGGCTTGCCCTTGGAGTTGCGATTATTGGCTGGGCCTGGCAATATTCCCGATTAACGTCAAAAACAATTCCTCCAGGTGTTTATGCGGGTCTATTTCGGCAAAATGTCTGGATTGGCTTTGTTCTGTTGATTGGCATGATTTTTGGTGCAAGAGGATAGCCAGTTCAACTTGATTGCAACGATTCTCCTGGCTTGCCGGTGAAAGAGTAGCGTAAGCTACTCTTTCATATAAAACAAAGTCCCTGGAATATTGATTTTGTTTTGGTGACAATCGACGCTTATCACCAAACTCTCAGGAGAGCCATTGCAAGGGCTGGCGTCATTAAGAAACTGGGTTAGCCTGTAGCCAACCCAGCAGGGAGCAATTATGCCAGACGCAACGTGAAAGAGTGACAGAACCTTTAACAGAACCTTTTGCGAATCAGAAGTTTAAGGATCGGTTTGTAGGACGGAGGGTTGCAGCATTGAAACCATCTGCTGAATACCGCGATGAATGCGACGGGTGACCGTCATTGGGCTGACCCCTATCCGCTCAGCCACCTCTTTGCGGGAGAGGTCGTTGATAAAAACATACTCAATGGCCTGCCGGGTCTTCTCTTCAAGCTGATTCATCGCCCGCTGAAGCTGTTGCCGATCTTCTTCCAGATTTTGCAGGGTTTGGTAGCGAACATCAGGCAGGGTGTCTCCCAGGGTCATGGGGGAGTCGATTTGGTGGCAAACAGTGGCATCCAGACTGAGGGGGAGGCGATTTTTGGTTGCCATCTTGCTTTCACGCCACTCGTTGACAGACACTCCCAACTTTTCAGCAATTTCGTCATCCGTAGGCTGGCGACCCAATTTCTCCGTCAGGGCTTCGCGAACTTTTTGCCCTTCTTTGTTGAGTTGCTGCCAGCGGCGGGGAATCTTAACAGTAGCACTGCGATCGCGCAGAAAGTGCAGCATTTCGCCGCGAATGTAAGGAACGGCAAAGGAGCTAAAGGCACAGCCTTGATTGGGGTTAAAGCGTTCAATGGCGCGAATTAAACCCAAATAGCCAATCTGCTCCAAATCTTCATAAGGCTCGGCGCACTGGTGGCTGACCCGGTGAGCAATCTTTCTAACTAAGCCAGCGTTTAACTGGACCAACTGGTTGCGAACCTTAACTGAGGGTTTCTGGTGGTAGGAAATCAGCAGTTCCATCCCACGAGAGCGAAGAGAAGTTTGAGTAGCCATCGTCTGCAGGTCACCTTTCACATCAGTGTTGAACCTATTCTCTGTAGAGATGGCGAGGGAAACTATCGTTAATCTACGGTACTGATCCGGGGGGTACCACTGGGGTTTCGGCATAAACACGTAAAACATACCTGGCGCGACCTCCAGGGTGGTTCAACTTTCCTTAAGCTTTTTGAGTGCTGAAATCGTTTAGCAGAGCCCTGTTCGTTCCTAGAAATTCACGTAAAAATAGGGACAGCATTCATGTTTCGTTTATAAGAGGAAGTCCCGTGAGTAATACCAGCAACTTCCGGCAAGCCATTGCTGAGGCTAGAAATCAAGCCCTGATTGGTCCTAACGTGATTTCTAATGCACTTCCCTGGGTGGGAGGTGGATTGGTTCTAACGGCAGTAGGCACCTTTGGTGGACTACAGGTTCTGGCTAATAACCCTGGTCTGTTTATGGCTACCTTCTGGGTGGCCTTGATTGGAAACCTGATTCTGTTTTTTGTAGCCAATTCGGTTGTTCAGAAAGGGAATAACAGTGTTGCTCTTCCCCTTCTGGCTACCTATAGCTTGTTGACGGGGTATACCCTGACTGGGATCGTTGCCGTTGCTCTGGGTACCAGAGGGGTTGGGTTCCAGGGAATTGGTTTTGCAGCGCTTGGCTGCGGGATCACGTTTGTGCTTGCCAGGCAGATTGGCTCTAATTTGAGCGATCGCGACGGCATGGCCTTGGCCCAAACCGTTCGTCTGGGGATTATTGCCCTGTTTGTAGTATTGCTGATTCAGCTTGGGCTTGCCCTGTTTGGCATTCATACCCCCACCTTCCTGGAAATTGCGATTTCAGGCTTGGGAGTGCTTCTGTTCGCAGGCGCAGCCGTAGTAGACTTCTATGTTCTACCTCGCACCTATAAGGATGATCAGTACCTGTCGGCAGCCCTGTCAATGTACCTGACCTATATCAACCTGTTCATCTTTATCCTGCGGCTGTTGATTGCCATCTTTGGTGGACGGGATTGATTGGTTGCAGGTGACCGGCAACGGGCGACAGACGACAGGGTAAAAGTCAGTTGTTAGTTGTTGGTTGTTAGTTGTTAGAAAGGGGAAGATAGGGTGAGGTTTGAGGGTGTTCTAGAGAACTCAAAACTCAGAACCCTTCTATCCTCTCTCCCATGGCCGTGTAGGATTACGATTTTTTGACATGGAAACCCTCGAAATCAAGCGCGAAGTCGAATTGCTCTCTGACCGCCTGGGTAAAACTCAGGACTATCTTTGACATTCCTGCCCTGATTGCCAAAATTCAGGATCTGGAGCAAATTGCAGCCCAGCCCGAGTTCTGGAATGACCAGACCGCTGCCCAGCAAACGCTCCAGGAACTGAATGACCTCAAGTCCCATCTGCAACAGTTTGAGCAATGGAAGCGCAACCTGGAGGATGCCAGGACAGTGCTGGAACTGCTGGAACTGGAAGAAGACGAGTCCCTGCTTCAGGAAGCCAAGTCGAACCTGAACCAACTCAGCCGCGACCTGGATCAGTGGGAACTCCAGCAACTCCTTTCGGGACCCTATGACGCGAAGGGGGCTGTTCTGACAATTAATGCCGGGGCGGGGGGTACCGATGCCCAGGACTGGGCAGAAATGCTGTTGCGGATGTATACCCGCTGGGCAGAGAATCACCGCTACAAAGTTCACCTGACGGAACTGTCGGAGGGGGATGAGGCGGGTATTAAGTCTGCCACCCTGGAAATTGATGGACGCTATGCCTATGGCTATCTGAAAGCTGAGAAGGGAACGCATCGACTGGTGCGCATTTCGCCCTTTAACGCCAACGGCAAGCGACAGACCAGCTTTGCCGGGGTTGAGGTGATGCCGATGCTCGATGACACTGTTCAACTGGAAATCCCAGAGAAGGATCTGGAGATTACCACTTCCCGTGCTGGAGGCAAGGGGGGGCAGAACGTGAACAAGGTGGAAACGGCAGTCCGGATTCTGCACATCCCAACAGGGATTGCTGTGAGGTGTACGGAGGAGCGATCGCAGCTCCAGAACAAGGGAAAAGCCCTGGCAATTTTGAAAGCTAAGTTGCTGGTCATTGCCCAGGAACAAAAAGCCAAGGAAATTGCAGATATCCGCGGCGATATGGTGGAAGCGTCCTGGGGCAATCAGATCCGTAATTATGTATTTCATCCCTACCAGATGGTGAAGGATCTGCGCACGAATACTGAAACTACGGCCATTACGGATGTGATGAATGGCGATCTGGATCCATTCATCCAGTCCTATCTGCGCCAGGAAGCCCAATTGGTTAATGGCTAACACCTTTGCGGTGCAGGTTCGGTAGTTACTTAAAGCTAACAAACCACTAGATGAGGAATGGAAGGATGGGGATGCCCTGTCAGGTCAACAGTATTCTGCGACTGGCGCGATCGCAGGGCTACCCAGACCCGCTTGACCCAAACTTCCATATCAGGTCACGAAGCAGGGCTACCGAATTTTGCCCATGGACGTACCGCTACAACTGGTTGATGAAAACTGGATTGCCCACGCAAATGTCATGATTCAACGTCTGACCTGGGAACAGCAAACTACAACTATCGACTTTAAGGTGGTTAGAGTCTATACTGTGCCCTTTCCTCTGAAATAAATCCTTAAATCACCCAGTCTACTAAATCCTATGGAACCCCAAAGTCCGACTTCAGAAATTTCCCAGGCAAGCGAAACAGAGCCCTCCAGGCCAGAAGGGAGCTACGTTAAACACGCTATGCGGAATATGGTACGTAAGCGAGGAACTTCCCTCAAACACTTTGTCCTGACAACCCTTGGGCTTCTGGGCATCCTGATTGGGCTTTCCTACCTGACTCGTTAAGGGAGGGTGAGTACTGTGCAGGTTGAAGTCTGTGTTCAGGAGAGCTGTGATGAGACTTCTGAACTGGAATTGAATGGGTTGCCAGTAGAGAATTTCCCTTCGTCCCGTTGCTCGATTTCGCCGGAGACCTGGGAAGACTGGTTTCAGAGCTGGCTGGAAGCTCTCCAGCCTGATTTTTCTCCAATTCAGTCCTATGAGTTGAGTTTACGGCTGACGGGCGATCGCGAAATTCAAGCGCTCAACGCCCAGTATTGCAAGCGGAATCAGCCTACAGATGTTTTGGCCTTTGCGGCCCTGGAAACTGAAGGCCCCCCCTCGGAAGAAATGAAAGCCTTCCTACCATTGTATCTGGGAGACATTGTGATTTCCGTAGACACGGCCCGGCGGCAGGCCAAAGTGCAACAGCATTCTCTGGAAACCGAACTGGCCTGGCTTGCAGCCCACGGGCTTCTGCACCTGTTGGGCTGGGACCATCCCGACGATGACCGTTTGGCTCGAATGTTAAATCAGCAGCAAGCTTTACTCCAGATAGTTGGGTTTCGTCTCCAGACCAGTTAGAATTCTTGCGGATCTGTAATAAAGGTTATACTCCGCGATCGCCCGTGCCCCCATAATGGGTTATCTTCTGGAACCCAGACCCCTTCAAGTGAAGATGATGATTAGCCCCTTTCCAATCGGCTCGCTTTAATCCCTTTTCAGTTAGTCCTCGTTCTCCCTGTTGGCTATGCCTCCTGAACTTTCAACCCAAATGTCCGAACGCTCCAGCAACGGTAAGGTACTGCATCTCACCAAACTAAACCGGGATCTCTCCTGGCAGGTTGCTCCCAGTTTACTGATTAGCTTTAAATTTGCCTGGGCTGGTATTAGCTATGCCTTTCAGACTCAGCGAAATTTCCGCATCCACCTTTTGCTAGGCTCCCTGGCCGTTCTCCTGGGCATTGCGCTCCACCTTACTGCTGTAGAAATGTCAGTTGTGGCACTCACTATTGGGGCTGTTCTGGGGATGGAGCTACTGAATACGGCGATCGAGTCGGTGGTTGACCTGACCGTCAAGCAGAACTACCACGAGCTTGCCAAAATTGCGAAGGATTGCGCTGCTGCCGCTGTTTTGATTTCCGCCCTGGTAGCGCTCGGGGTTGCAGGCTCCCTGATGCTGCCCAAACTGTGGCTGCTGATCCTGCCATTTTTACGTTTGTGATGGGCGATCGCTTCAGCCAGTCAAGAGCCAACCCGAACAGGCAGAGAGTGCCCAATGATTCTGGTCATCGACAACTACGACAGTTTCACCTATAACCTGGTGCAGTACCTGGGCGAACTGGGGGCTGAGTTTCCAGTTGCCGCCGAAATCCAGGTCTACCGCAATGACCAGATTACACTGGAGCAGATCCGCCAGCTAAAGCCAGATGGAATTGTGATTTCTCCCGGCCCTGGTCGTCCAGAAGATGCGGGCATTTCAACGGCATTGATTCGAGAACTGGGGCCAGATCTACCCATTTTGGGGGTTTGCCTGGGGCATCAAAGTATTGGACAGGTGTTTGGCGGCAAAATTGTTTCTGCGCCAGTATTAATGCATGGCAAGACCTCGCCAGTGACCCACACAGATGTCGGAGTTTTTCAGGGTTTAGAGAATCCGTTGACCGCAACCCGGTATCATAGTCTGGTGATTGACCGACAGGCATTTCCTGATGCGTTAGAAATCACGGCCTGGGTTGATGACGGCACCGTTATGGGTGTACGTCACCGGCAGTACCCACACATTCAGGGGGTACAGTTTCACCCAGAGAGTGTTCTAACGACTTCGGGCAAGCAACTGTTGAGGAACTTCTTAGTATCCATTAGCGGTCAAACACATTAGGCAATTGGGAATTAGAAAGCGGGAATCAGGACAGGTAATGGTCTGTCTGTTCTCCGTTACCCCTTGTCCCTTGCCCTCTAGCCCTACAGTGGTTTGGTGAGGAGATTATGAGACGGCGGCAGTTGATACGCTACGCAGGAGCGGGGTTGGTTTCGGCACTGGGAGTTAGAATCACTTCCGGACTGGAAAGAGCACAGGCTCAAACATCAGGCCTTTCAATTCGGTATTTGGGGCATACCTGTTTTTTGTTCACAGGGGGTGGCATCCGAATTCT
Source organism: Leptolyngbyaceae cyanobacterium HOT.MB2.61 (assembly GCA_023511615.1). Classification (GTDB taxonomy): domain Bacteria; phylum Cyanobacteriota; class Cyanobacteriia; order Leptolyngbyales; family Leptolyngbyaceae; genus Leptothermofonsia. The sequence goes on along the minus strand of JAIMBL010000090.1, from coordinate 6,778 downwards.
GGTCAATCCGTTTCGATCGCTCGGATGTACAGCCGGATATAAGCCTCCCAAGGTTACTGCCGATTTGGTGATGATCAGCAGCCAGCTTCTGGATGAGGGAGCGGTTGAAATTGTCCCTGGCAATCCCCGGCTGCTTTATGAACCGGGTGTTTACCAGGTGGGCAATCTGCGGATTGAGGGCATTCGGATGGATCACGATCGTGTCGGTGGACGCAGATTTGGGGTTAATGTTGCCTGGAAGTGGAAACAATCAGGGATCGATCTCTTGCATTTAGGAGGTGCTGCCGCCCCCATTTCGGTTGAACAAAAAATTTTGATGGGCCGTCCAGATGTGCTTCTGCTTCCAGTTGGAGGCGGACCTAAAGCCTACAACCCTGAAGAAGCCAGGCAGGCTGTGGAAACCTTGAATCCGAGGTTGGTTATCCCTACCCAATACCGCACCCAGGCAGCCGCGAAGGAAGGGTGTGACCTGGTCGGAGTAGACCGTTTTCTCTCACTCATGAGTGGGATTCCTGTCCGTAAGGGTGGAAATACACTAAATCTGAGGCAGAGCGATCTGCCAGCGAAGGAGATGGTAATTCAGGTAATGAACCATGCATAATTAGCATTACTCATCGATCTGCCAGATTTCCTTCGTATAATTCTCGTCTAGAACCTTTTTGGGACGCATGACTATAATCACCTGGCCCAAAATTGTGACTTCTGGTTCATGCTCGAACCACTGAATTTGAAGTTGTCCAGCGTTATCAACCACAAAATAATGATGAGGGTCCCAGTCTCGTTCAGACCGATCAATTACCACCAGCACCTCTTCCGGTTTACCGGGTAGCGCTACTGGTAGAGTTTCACTGTCACAGAGGATGGCGACCGGATCTTCAGCTGCCAGAATCACCTGCCACCCAGGGATGGCGATCCAAGCGCCTGTCCCGGAGAATTTTACGATCCGGAACGGTTCAATCTCCTCAATAAAGGGGGCGGCCTGTAAATCGGCTTTCGTCAGGGGAAGCTTCCCAACTACAGGTAGCAGCCGTGGAAGTTCTTCCGTTGCTTCCAGGCGATACACCGGCAGGGTGGGGGCTGGAGTTGCAGGCACAACTGAAAAGTCTGTCAACAGTTGCTCGATCTTTTTGCGAGCGGCGTCACTGTGGGCAAATCGAAGTCCTCTGGCAATCAGGCGAGAGCGCTCCTGCAAATCTGACTTCTGCCGTGCCAGTTTCCAGATCTGGTAGGCGATCGCATCCCCAGGGTGATCGGTAAATCCTTCTGGCTTATTAGTCAGGCGAGAATATTCCTTCACCGCTTTGACAGTTTCATGGACTTCATCCATGTCCAGCTTTTTCTCAAACGCTAGCTCTGCCATCGCGGCCCGTTCTGGTTGGGGCAGAATGCGAAGCTCGTACAATATATCGCTGCCCCTCGCACCAAAGTACTCTTTGACCGCATCCGAAACCCCAACTGCAAGAATGCTGGCATAGACCTGTGCTGCAACAACAATCTGGTTTTGCTGAATGGGTTCAAAACCCGTCTCTTCAAAAATCGATTGGGGAGTGTAGCCCATCTTCTGCAAGATCTGACAGGCTTGCCCCCACTCAACCCAGGTGCCCTCTTTGCGGCGGAGCGATCGCAATAGCCCTTCCACATCTACATTTTTCTGCTGATTGGAACCAGGGAGATTTTGAGGAGTTTCAGTCATAGCAGCGGCAGTGTTGTTTTCTACCAGTTATGGGTGCTCACCCCTAATTCAGAGAATTAGCAACAAGCATCCAGTCGTCCATATCAAATTATCGCGTCATTACTTGACTAAAAACCAGTCTCAAGGCATTATGTAATACGCACAAGGGGCTATAGCGCAGTTGGTAGCGCACCTCAATGGCATTGAGGGGGTCAGCGGTTCGAATCCGCTTAGCTCCATTGATTCGCTTTTCACCATTGCTATTAAATTTCTGGCAAGAATACTTTTCAACCTGAAGATCATTTTATATATATTTCTTGTTTATTTATTTGAATCAGGGAGCTCTCCAAAAGGCTCTGGCCGCCATTGAACGGATTCTGTTGCTGTTTCCCAATGCCCTGTGGAATTGCGCGATCGGGGTATTCTCTACAACCACCGCAACCGATTCGCCGAAGCCCACCAGGATCTGGAGGACTATCTAACCCTCATGCCTGCTGCTCAAGATTCCCCAGTTATATTGGATTTAATAGAAAAAAATTATTCGAAATTGAGCACAGCTACATCGTTTGCCCAGAATAAGAGGTAAGGGGGAATGTCACTCCCTGCTAAAATTCCCGCTGATAAATCTCCTCTGCAACTCGCTTCAACCGTCTCAGTTGGGCTTGCATATCTTCCTGAGTCCAGGAAGCGGCAAAGGTATTAAAGCCAAAACGCACTAGAGGATTCGGAATCTCAAATTCAAACCGATTGAGCAGTCGGGTTCCCCTCAGTTCTGGGTTGCATTCCCAGCGATCGCGCCCTTTAAAGAAACCCGAAAACTCCCAGACAATCAGCCCCGGTTCTCGCTCTACCACCACACTTTTCAGGCTAGGCTGCAACAGCGGCACCTGGATAATGAAACGGCTCTCGCCTCCCACATCGGTTGACCATTCCCCAACAGGTTCACACCGCAATGCCGGATTGAGCCAGCGATGCATTAGGGAACGGTCGGTAAGACACCGCTCAACCACCGTCGCGCTGGCATTGATCTGGACAGATTGCTCGAAAACCTTTTGCTCTGACTTACTCATTGCTTTGTAAACACCTTATACCTGGTCAAACAAAAATTTCAAGGAGGTTCAGTTCAAAACCGCCTCAAAAAGTTCAGCTCGATACTAAGAACTTATTGTTACTCTAACGGTGAATTGGGTCAGAAAGGAGAGAGGAGATAGATGGGTAGATAGGTGGATAGGTGGATAGGTGGATGAGTGATGGAGTGATGAGGTCTGGAGTAACAGGGAGAAGACGTCTTCTGGCTCCTGGCTTCTCATTTCTTAAAAAGGCCTTTTCAAGATTATAGTACTAATGTACTATAATGGTAGTTGATTTTTGATATGAAAAACCACTGCTGATAGGAAAAACCACTGCATTGGGAGTTCCTAACCAGGTTCAGAGTTATGGGATTGGTGTGAGGTAATTTCTCTTCGCTTACCTCTTTCAGGCTTCAAACGAATGATTTTCGAGGATTAGAAAATATGAATCGTCGCAAATCTCATCCAACGGGTGTTAAGTATGTCTTGGCTGGTGGGTCGGTCGTGGCTGCCTTTGGTATGCTCGTCGATCCAGGTGGATTGATGTCCCATCTGACTCCGGCGAAGGATGTTTGCCAGGAAGTGGTGCAATCCAGGAGGGTTTTGTCGAGGGAGGAGTTGTCCCGACTGTTAACTGTCCCCGAAGGTTCTGATAGGGAGCGGGTTCGTCAGATTGTAAAGCAGCCTTACTGTAAGCTCCAAACCCCAAATTCGATGGCGGACAGCCCGCCTCAGCGCGAAGCTTATCCTCTGGCTTTTGACCCTCAAACCTGGTTGGTCGTTCTTTATGAAGGGAATCAGTATACCGGGTATTCCTTCAGTTTCCGCCACTGATTTGAGTACAACAGATCGCAGGTGTCCAGCATTTTAACGTCTTCTTTACCATTTCTGGATAAGGTAGTGATGGAGAAGAGCGCTTAGAGTTTATAGCTGAGGGCTATCGCTGGAGACAGGTTACGTGGGCAAATTCAGGAAAACACGATTGGTAGGATCCCCCCAGTCTTTATTTGTAGCTAGTCTGTTGACTCTGGCAGGCTGTGAAAAACCTCTGGATACGGCAAAAATTGCGGAAACAATTCAGGATGACATCATTAAACAGGGAGGAGTATCGCTCAAGAGCGTCGTCTGTCCCGATAGTGTCAAGCCAGAGTCGGGTCAAACTTTTGAATGCGTTGGCATACTAGATACTGACGGTGGCTTTGCTATTCCAGTCACCCAACAAGACGATCAGGGAACTGTGCGTTGGAGTGTACCTAGTGTCAAGGGGCTCGTTAACGTAGCTGAACTTCAAACCAAGATTCAGCAGGAACTGGAAAAAGAACTCGGACCACTAACCATCAATTGTGGTAATAATATCTACCGAGCAGTCAAACCAGGAGAAAGCTTTGACTGTAAGGTGCTAAAGCGCGGTGCAAAACCTACAGCAAAGTCGACGGAAAAACCAGCTGGCAAATCCCCGCAGTCCATGAAAAACCGTGGAACAAAGCAAGCCACTCAAAACCAACAACCCGGAACTATTCTTGTCACAATTGATCCGGCAGGAGGGGTGAATTGGCAGCGAGTTCTTCCAGGTGCAAACCCCAAAGGTGATTCATTAGCCTCTAGACAATCAGCCTCAGCTAAGATAGATTCGGCTGTTTCAAAGCCTGGGCAGGCTCAGCCAAAGCCTAAGGTAACAACTGAAAACATTCCAGATCCGAATCGTCCCGGTGATGACGAAGTATTGGTAGACTAAGGGGGCAACTTGAGTAACACTATTCCTACACTGTTTGACATTGTAGTCAGGGGTGGTCCGGTCATGATTCCGATCATGGGGCTGTCTGTTTTGACGATCGCCTGCGCCCTTGAACGAGGTTTATTCTGGTTCCAGCTTTTAAGGAGTGAGGCTCGCATCGCTCACGATGTACTGGAGGCGGCTCGCTACGATCTGGATGAAGCTGCCAGGATCGCTGAAAAAGCCCAGGATCTTCCCATTGGTCGGTATCTGTCAGCCCCTTTAAGGCTTAATCAACCCACTCCTGAAACCTTTCGGCTGGCAATGGAAGCAGCCGGTGACAAAGAATTTGTCGAAATGCGTAAGGGCGACAAACTGCTGGAGACAGTAGTCGCCGTCGCACCCCTGTTGGGTCTTTTGGGAACAGTGACGGGACTGATTGCAACCTTTGGTAACTTGAATATTGGCGGCGGCGGCACCAGTGAGCAGGCGACGAAGGCCGCAGGAGGAATTGGTGAAGCTTTAATTACCACGGCGGGTGGAATGATTGTGGCGATTATTGCGTTGTTGTTTTATCGCCTGTTTGTCACGCTTCAATCACAACAAATGAACTACTTTTCAGATATTGGTAGCGAGTTGGAACTGATTTACCGTCAAACCTGGTACGAACCGATCGAATCTCAGCAGGATTATGCAGAAAGGAGATTTCAAGATATCCCTCCAGCATCTGCTAGTAGAAATAGCTAACGCTTTCTATGCGTACCAGAACACAGAAAAACTACGGCGAAATTCCAGAAATTAACCTCATCCCGATGATGAATGTGATGATGGGAATTCTGGCTTTCTTTGTGATGATTACAGCAACCCTACGCAATTTGCAGGCCGTGGATGTGTCAATCCCCAGCAGCAAGGCGAGCCCTTCCCCTCAGGAGGTTCTGCCAGAACCAATGATTGTGGAACTGGAAGCGGGTGGGCGTATCCAGGTTGGCAAAAACAATCTCACGAAAGACCAGTTGATGGCTGAAGTTCAGGCTTACTTGGTCAGGAATCCAAAGGGGGCTGTGCTTTTGAGACCATCTCGTGGCCTGAGGTATGAGCAGGTAGTTCAAATTTTGGGAGAATTGCAAACTGTAGGAGGCGATCGCGTCTCCTTAGCATTGGACGGTTAGTGAATCAGCCAATCCTCTATGGTTAGAAATCGGCAAAATGACTCACGGGTGCCAGAAGTGAACCTGGTACCGATGATGGATGTGCTAATGACGGTGCTGACCTTTTTTATCATCATCTCCATGACCCTGACTGGACAACAGGCAGCGGTGAGGGTAAATCTTCCCTCGGCCAAACTGGGCGTTAAAGAACAGGGAACCACAGACACGATGATTGTAGGATTGGACAATCAGGGTCAAATTCTGGTCGAAGGGCAACCCGTCAACATTAACCAGTTGGCTCAAAAAATGGTCACTTACCTCGATACGCGTCCTAATGGAATCGTTGTATTAAAAGCTGATCAAAAACTCAGCTATGACAAAGTAGCAGAGGTGCTTCAAATTATGCAGGATATTGGTGGAGAAAGTGTTTCGCTGGCAGTTGACAAGAAATAAATCATAGGCAACATTCAAACCTGGATTAAGGATGTCAAGGTTCGGGGAGTGAAAGAAGCCTGAATTTTTGAGCAGACCATTGTAGATTGCGGTACCTGTTCTGTTACGACCGGTTTTACGCTCGCTACCTGTGAGAAATTTGACTATCCCTAAACCGGTGACTCCTTCCAAAGCACAATTAACGTGCCCTTCTCTTCCTTCGCTTTCACCAGATTGAAATAGCGCACGTAGTCCCCTTTCTTGATTTCGTAAACGGTTCCTCCGCCGTACTCTCCCACTTTTTTTAACGTGTAGTCCGGGTAGATTAAGGTCAGATATTCATAGACTTCTTCTGGTTTTTGCTGGGATAGATATTCCACCCCAACCAGTCCTGGTTTGGACTCCTTCTTTTCCAGATTCGTGAAAAAGTTGGAGATCGTTTCACTAGGGATAATGGCTGTCAGGTCTTCGTCTTGACCAATTGGGCGACCATTGAGATCGCCCAGTCGTTCAATGAGCTCTCGTGTTTCAGAGTCCAGATCAGGTCTTAAATTTGCTGTGGCTGTTGTTGTGGGTGTTGTAGGGGTTTCTGGAGAAACGGAATTGGACGGTGGGAGCGGTGTTGTGGTATTTTCTGCAGCTGGTTTAGAACCTAATCGCACAAGGGAATCGTTATCCGGAGTATCTGTAGCATTGGCAGGATCCGGTGGAGTAGTAGCTGGTGGCTTGTATGGGGTAGCAG
>JAIMBL010000009.1 GCA_023511615.1 Leptolyngbyaceae cyanobacterium HOT.MB2.61 | reverse complement strand
CCCCCCAACCCTCACTCCTCCCCCTGCACTAAGCGAAAGGAAAGAAGATGTGCATATAGGTTGCTATTATCGCATCGCCCCAAAACACGGTTAACAATGCCCCTAATGCCAGAAAGGGGCCAAAGGGCATGGGTTGGCGGTGGTTAAGCAAACCCAGGGCGATCGCGCCGCCACCAACAAACGCTCCCACCGCACAGGCCAGAAAGCCAGCCAGCAAGAGAAGCTTCCAGCCTAACCAGGCCCCCATCATAGCGGCAAGTCTGGCATCGCCTCCGCCCATAGCTGTTTGTCCCAACGCTACCGAGCCAACCAGGCTGATCAGATCCACCAGCCACAGACCCAGGACGATCCCTACCACTCCATGCATCAATTGGGCGATCGCGCCCGCTAGTGTCGCGGTTGTAGAAAAACCCAGGATTACCTGAAACACCAAACCTGCAACTAACCCCGATTGGGTCAGCGGATTGGGTAGTGTCATCGTATCCAGGTCAATCAGTGATAAGGCCAGAAGCCAGCTGAGAAAAAACCAGTAGCCCACTGTTTGCCAGGACCAGCCAAAGAGCCAAAACGTCAGCACAAATAAAATACCCGTCACCCCTTCTACCAGGGGATAGCGCACCGAAATGGGATTGCCGCAATGGGCACAACGCCCTCTCAACCACAACCAGCCTAGCACTGGAATATTTTCTCGCTTTCTAAGACGATTCAGACATTTGGGACAGCGAGAAGGTGGATGCAAAAGCGACAATCCCGCCGGGAGCCGATAGACAACAACATTCAAAAAGCTACCCACCGATGCGCCTAGAAAAAGCACAACAACCATAGCAGGCAACTCAAATAGAAAATCCATTGGAACAGGTAGGCACAAGGTACAGGCTACTCTCAGTTTTCCCTATACCCTATATCCTGTACCCGCTTCCTAATACAATTCCGACTCAATCTGACTGAAAGGAACAAAACACTCCTGCGGTAGCAAAACCGGCTTTCCGCCGAAAATGAGCTTGCCCCGATGGGTAAAACGGTTAATCGCAACCCCAATTGGGCGCTGAGTCAGACCAGGGTGAACCTCGTAATAGGTTGTGTAAATCTGTCTCGCGGAACGGATTAGAGCGGGATCCAGTAGAGCTGTAAAGTCTACTGAGTCATCCAGCCGACTATGCGCTTGCTTCTGTGATACGTATACCACCTGTCTAAACCCCTATTGTTTGCTTGACTTTAGTACATTTGTTTGATTTCGGCAAGAGATTGGTGAAGGGTGAAAAGTCAGGGGTCAGGTGTTGAGAGAAGTAAGGTGTGAGGTGCAAGGTCTGAGGGGTCTATTATCTGTCATCTGTCGTCTATCGCCTTTAACCGACCTCAAAACCCATCCACCCCTCACCCCTTACCTTCTCTAACAACTAAAAACCAACAATTAACAACTACCCCTCCCGTTCCCGAATTGCCTGGATCAATGCATCTCCCATCGCTCTACAGCCCAGCAGTGTCATGCCCTCAGACATGATGTCTCCTGTTCTGTAATCTTGGTCTAACACTTTTAGCACAGCTTGCTCAATTCGATCCGCTGCATTGGGTTGATTTAATCCATAACGCAACATCATGGCAGCGCTAAGTACGGTTGCTAGGGGATTGGCCCTGTCCTGTCCGGCAATGTCAGGGGCAGAACCGTGGACGGGCTCAAACAAACCAGGAGCCGAAGCCCCTAGACTGGCAGAAGGTAACATGCCAATGCTGCCGGTTAACATGGCGGCTTCGTCAGAGAGAATATCACCAAACAGGTTGCTGGTAACGATGGTGTCAAACTGACGAGGATTGCGGACAAGCTGCATGGCGGCGTTGTCCACATACATATGAGATAACTCCACATCGGGATAGGTGGAAGCGAGGGCATTCATGCGATCGCGCCAGAATTGAGAAACCTCCAGCACATTGGCTTTATCCACTGAACAGAGTTTTTTATTTCGCCGACGGGCAGTTTCAAAGGCAACCCGTCCGATTCGGTCAATCTCTGACTCTGTGTAGGCCATAGTATTGACAGCGCGCTTTTCGCCAGTTTCGGTGGTAAACACTCCCCTGGGCTGACCAAAATAAATGCCTCCAGTCAGTTCTCGCACCACCATAATGTCTACCCCTTCTACCACTTCCCGTCTCAGGCTAGAAGCATCCATCAACTGGGGCAAAATTTTCGCTGGACGCAGATTCGCAAATAGCTTTAATCCGGCCCTCAAGCCTAAAAGTCCAGTCTCTGGACGCAGATGGCGCGGCAACGAGTCCCATTTGTAGCCACCAATCGCCGCCAGTAGCACAGCATCACTTTTCAGACACATCTCCAGCGTCTCCGCTGGCAGGGGCTCCCCCCTAGCATCGATCGCGGCTCCCCCAATCAACGCCTCTTGAAACTGGAAGGACAGCCCGCTTTGCTCACCGATGACTTTCAACACCTCAACCGCGACAGCCATAATTTCGGGGCCAATTCCATCGCCGGGAAGAAGCGTGATGTGATAGTGCTGTGCCATAGGGGAACGGTTAGTGGGGCGATCGCCAGAAGGTTAATGCGGCTACTTATCATACCCCGGAAACGGTTCAAGTCAATCATCATGGCGGCACCCCGTGGCTCAGGACAAATAGACCTACTTCTCCGATTCTCCGCTCCCCTGCCCCCTTAACCTCACACCCGACTTCTATTTTCAAGCCAGGGACTGTACTGTCCCTATTTCCCCTTTTCCTCTCGCTCGATCGCCCGTTCCGTTCTGGCGTGGGGATTGGTTTTAGGTTGCCACAGTCGCACGGTTGCCATCATCCACTGGTTAATGGTGGTTCGAGTCCGGTAACTGGCGACACTAAGCGGTTGGGGCAAAAATTTATCCCCAAACCCAATGAATATCAGGCCCAGCAGAAGCACAATAGGAATAGTGGATTTGTGAAGCATGACCTTGGCAGGCATTCACCTGCAAACTCTTTAGCAGAAGTATTCCCCAAAGCCGTCAATCAACCAGCACCCTTCATGTCTGATTTAGTTTTGTTTTGGCATCGCCGTGACCTGCGAATTTCCGATAATCGGGGGCTGGCTGCTGCCCGTCAACGGTCTCCCAAAGTTGTGGGTGTGTTTTGCCTTGACCCTTGTATTTTGCAGCGAGAAGATGTTGCACCGGCCAGAGTGACTTATATGATCGGTTGCCTTCAAAAATTGCAACAGCGTTACATCCAGGCAGGTAGCCAGTTATTGATTCTGAAGGCTGATCCCCGTACTGGAATTCCAAAACTGGCCACGGCTCTTCAAACAGCAGCGGTGTTCTTTAATCAGGATGTGGAGCCTTACTCACGCGATCGCGATCGCGCCGTTGCTGCCGCCCTCCGCGAAAAGGGCATTGAGGTACACCATTTCTGGGACCAATTACTGCATGCTCCAAAGGAAGTCACCACTGGCTTCGGACAGCCCTATACGGTCTATACACCCTTCTGGCGCAACTGGAGCCGCAAAATCAAGGAGGAACCCTTTGGCACCCTGGAGGGCGTGGAAGGCTTGACCGATGCAGAACAAAGGGCGGCTGAAGCAGCAGGTGTGATTGAGTTGCCGACCGCGAAAGATTTGGGCTTTGCATGGGATGCGGATTTATTTGTAGAACCCGGTGAAGCAGCCGCACAAGCTCTGTTGGAGGATTTTTGCGATCGCGCCATTTGCGAATATAAAGAACAGCGCAACTTCCCAGCACAGCCAGGCACCTCTCATCTCAGTGCCCCATTGAAATTTGGTGTCATCGGCGTTCGCACTGTCTGGGCAGCCACCGTTGCGGCCTTGGAAAATAGTCGGAGCGATGAAGCCAGGAATAGTATTCAGGCCTGGCAGCAAGAACTGGCCTGGCGCGAGTTTTACCAGCATGGCCTGTACTTCTTCCCGGAGCTAGCAGACACCCCCTATCGGGATGCCCTGAAAGCCTTTCCCTGGGAGAACAACCCCGACCACTTTCAGGCCTGGTGCGAAGGTAGAACAGGTTACCCCATTGTGGATGCGGCCATGCGCCAGCTCAATACCATCGGCTGGATGCACAACCGCTGCCGCATGATTGTTGCCAGCTTTTTAACCAAAGATCTGCTGATTAACTGGCAACAGGGTGAAAGATTCTTTATGCAGAAATTAATTGACGGTGATCTCTCAGCCAATAATGGCGGCTGGCAGTGGAGTGCATCCAGCGGCATGGATCCCAAGCCCCTGCGTATCTTTAACCCGGCCAGCCAGGCCCGAAAGTTTGACCCGGATGCTGAATACATCCGTCAATGGCTGCCAGAACTGCGGAGTGTGGATACCGAAGCCCTGGTAACGGGCAACATTCCAGCGGATGAGTGCGATCGCTGCGGCTACCCCACCCCCATTGTTGAACATAACAAACAGCAGAAAAAGTTTAAGGAGCGCTATCAGCAGCAGAAAACTGGCAGTGGAGGGCATAGCAGTTATAGCCATAGCCACCTATAGCCTAGTACTCTGCCAAATTGAATTTGACGGTTAGCGAATATCCAGGAAGTTGATGGGGGTTAAATTTTGAGAGTCTGCGACCCGTCAAAATTTTCCTGGCGGAACACTAGCCACCAGGCTTAGGACGGGGTGCAGGGGTTCCACCCGTGGCTGGAGACGAAAGCCCCCACCTCTCAAATCCAGGGTCCTGAGCAACCTAGCGACAGCTATAGCAAGCGCTGGGTAAGAGCTAGCAGAGATGCCTGTGACCTGTTGCCCCTTCGCCCAAAATCAACCTTCAAAAGTTAACTCCATCTACACAGCCGAACCGTTCGCCTCCGCAGCCATTGCTTCAAGCTGGTCTTGCTGATCCTGTGAAATACAGGTTTGAATTAGCTCTTCCAGATCTCCCTCCAAAATTGGAGCAAGGCTAAAGTTTTGCCCCAGGCGGTGATCGGTCACCCGGTTGTCTTTGTAGTTATAAGTCCGAATTTTTTCAGAGCGAGAACCTGTGCCAACCTGCATCCGTCGGGCTGAAGTGACGGCACTCTGCTGTTCCTGAAGCTTCATTTCATAGAGCTTTGCCCGCAGGATTTGCATCGCCCGTTCCCGGTTTTGTAGCTGCGATCGCTCCTCCATACACTTAATCCGAATCCCCGTTGGCTTGTGTAACAGGTCTACGGCTGTTTCAACCTTGTTCACATTCTGTCCACCTGCACCTCCAGACCGGATCGTCGAGATTTCTACCTCATTCGGATCAATGTGAACTTCTACCTCATCAATTTCGGGCATCACGGCTACCGTTGCCGTTGAGGTATGTACCCGTCCCTGGGCTTCCGTGGCTGGTACACGTTGAACTCGATGCACCCCAGCCTCAAACTTGAGCTTACTGTAGACGCGATCACCTTGAATTTCCAGAATCGCCTCTTTGAAGCCGCCCATATCTGCCGGAGACTCACTCACCAGCTTCACCCGCCAACCCTGCGTCTCCGCATACTTGGAATACATCCTGACCAGATCACCCGCCCAGATGCTGGCCTCATCGCCACCCGCACCTGCCCGAATCTCAAGCATGATGTTCTTATCGTCGTTCGGGTCTCTGGGCAGCAGCAGGATTTTGAGACGGGTTTCTAACTGCTCCAGCTTAGCCTGGAGTTCTTCAACCTCCAGGGCTGCCATTTCTTGCAACTCTGGATCACCATTTGCCTCTTTGACAATCTGCTTTGCCCCTGCCAGTTCTTCCTGGGCAGACTTCCAGAATTCGTAAGTGTTGACCACATCCTCAAGCGATGAGCGTGCCTTGGCAACCCGCTGCAACTCAGACGGATCCTTAGCAACATCTGGATCCGCCAGCCGTTTGGTCAACTCGTTGAAGGTCTGTTCAACCGATTGCAGCTTATCTAGCAAGTATGCTTCAGCCATAGAAAAGGAACCACTCAGACTCGGAAGGACTCAGTTACACGAACAAACTCTAGATTGGTACCTCAGCCCCCACATCTAAAGCCTGCTCACCTACCGCTTCTTCTTGGTCTGAGTTGTATCCTCTCCACCTTCCATCATGCCGTACTTCCGCAGGAAACGCTCAACCCGCCCTTCTGTGTCAATAATCTTTTGGGTTCCGGTGAAGAAGGGGTGATTGCCGGACCAGACGTCTACATGTAGCTCAGGCTTGGTCGAACCAACGGTCATGACAACTTCACCGTTACAGTAAACCTTCGCTTCTGGATACCATTTGGGATGAATATCAGGCTTAGCCATCTCTACCACTCTCTTAACTGTGAATTTGCTCTTAAGACTATTCTAGATTTCAAACACCGGGCTCCAGCAGAAACCTCAGGGTCAGCGTTTCTATTAACGCTTCGAGTATTGGGGAGCTTTACGGGCCTTGCGCAATCCATACTTCTTGCGCTCCTTGGCACGGGGATCACGGGTCAGGTAGCCCTCAATCTTGAGCGGCTTACGATTGTCGGGATCTAGCTGGCAAAGGGCGCGAGCAACGCCTAGACGAACAGCATCCGCCTGTCCAGTCAAGCCACCTCCGTGAGCATTCACCAGAATGTCGTACTCACTTTCATGCCCCAGGGTTTCTAGCGGAGCCTTCGCGGTTGCCAGGTAATCCGCATTGAATTGGAAGTACTGCTCACCCGGTCTACCATTGACAATCAGTTGACCACTGCCAGGAACCAGCCGTACTCGGGCGATCGCAGACTTGCGCCGACCCGTTCCAAAATACATTACGCGTCCTTGGTCTGTTGCTTGCATTAATCCTGTCCTCCTGGAATGGTCTTAATCTCTAAAGGCTCAGGCTTTTGCGCCTGATGGGGATGGTTCGGTCCGGCATATACCTTCAGTTTGGTAAAAAGCTGCCGACCGAGGGTATTTTTAGGCAGCATTCCCTTAACAGCATGCTCAACAATCCGCTCTGGAAGGCGAGCCTGGAGCTTAGCATAGGTTTCCGTCTTCATGCCGCCGGGACGTCCAGAGTGATGGCGGTAAAGCTTTTGAGTCTGCTTCTTACCGGTTACATTCACCTTCTCGGCATTAACGACGATAACAAAATCGCCAGTGTCTAGAGAGGGAGTGTAGGTGGGCTTGTTTTTGCCGCGCAGGACCATGGCAATTTCGCTAGCTAGACGACCGAGACGCTGGTCGGTCGCATCGACGACATACCACTTACGATCAATGGTGTCTTGAGGGGGAAGATAGGTCTTGTTCATGACGGTCTCGGTGTGCTTTAGAGGTTAAACAATCCAAAAACTTTCTTGGCGGTTGATTCAACTAGGGGACGGACAATCGTTCCGGTGGGGATGGAAAAATAAAGGCTGGTTGGGTATCAAACCACACTTCAGGCGGAAACGGGAATTCTGGATAACCCACCCTCAGCAAACACAGTCCCTGAGCCGGTGCCGCATACTTGACCTGATCCCGGTGCTGAGCTTTCCAGATTTCGGTAAAGTGAAGGGGCGATCGCACCCCCCGCCCAACCTGAACTAGTAATCCCACCAATAGCCGCATCATGCCATAGAGGAATCCACTCGCCTGAACTTCAATATAAAGAAAGGAACCCTGCCGCTGACACTCAGCCGCTTGAACTTCCACCCAGGAATGGGGGCGCTTAGAGCCTGCCCGGTGAAAGGCGGCTAAGTGGTGCCGTCCAAGCATAGGAGTCAGTGCAGCCTGAATCAAAGATTCATCCAGCGGTTCGTAGTAATAATGCCAGGTGAAAGGGCGAATAAACAGATTGGGGCAGGGATCGGTATAGAGGGTATAACGATAGCGACGCCAGATTGCGGAAAACCGGGCATGCCAGGTAGAGCTAACCGCTGCCGATGCCCGAATGAGAATGTCGTCTGGTAACCGGGAGTTGAGAATATCTGCCCAGCGATGGGCTGGAATCCTGGCAGGGGCATCGAAATGGGCAACCTGAGCCGCCGCATGCACTCCTGTATCAGTTCTGCCCGCTGCATGAACACGAACTGGATGACCCAATACAGACTCAATGGTGGCTTCAATTTCTTCCTGAACCGTTCGATGGTTGGGCTGCCGTTGCCAACCATGAAAATGAGTGCCCAGGTATTGAATCACTAGGGCAACTCGCTGGGTTGGCAGTGGGGCAGTCAGCAGCATGAATCAAACGAGTTCAATGATAGCCATCTCGGAGTTATCTCCTCGGCGATGAACAGTCCGGAGGATACGCGTGTAGCCACCTTTGCGATCGCCATAGCGAGAACTGGCCTGCTCAAACAGCGCGTGAACTAGCTGCTTGTCATACAAATAACCCATCGCCTGCCGACGGGCGGCGAGAGAGCCATCCTTCGCCAGCGTAATCATACGTTCGGCTTCAGAACGGACAGCCTTCGCGCGAGCTTTGGTCGTCGTAATCCGACCATGGCGAATTAGCTCAGTTGTCAACGCCCGTAACAGAGCACGACGCTGGTCAGCAGGCTTACTAAGTTGAGGAACACGACAACGATGACGCATAGGAGTGGCTCAATGGAATGACTGATAGGGGATTGGGTTGACAGATAAGGAGATTAATTCATTATCCTCCCCTCCTGACTGGCAAAACCAGGAACAAAGGGCACCAACTACCCATTTGATTTGGAGGACTTTTCCTGAGGCAGGGTAATGCCAAGTCGCTGTTGCAACGCCTCAACGACTTCCTCTGCCGATTTTTGACCAAAGTTCTTGATCTCCAGCAGGTCTTCCTGGCTGTAATCAAGCAGATCTGCCACAGAGTTGATCTGAGCCCGCTTCAAACAGTTGTAAGCACGAACAGATAGCTGCAGTTCTTCAATCGGGATTTGATTGGCAGGATCTTCAATATCGTCAATATCGTCAGGAGCGGCACTGTCAGGGATCTCCTTCAGAGGGTTAAACAGATCGACGAGAATATTGGCAGCATGGCTGAGGGCTTCCTGAGGAGTCAGGCTTCCGTTTGTCCAGATCTCCATGATCAGGCGGTCTTTCTCAATCGACCCACCTACCCTGGCGTCTTCTACCGAGTAATTCACCTTACGAACCGGCATGAAAACGGAATCAATCTGGAGAAAGTCAAGGGCGGCTGTCTCATCCCGGCCCCTTTCCACAGCCCGGTAGCCTTTTCCACGCTCAATTCTGAATTCCATCTCTAAGGTGGATCCGGTAGAGAGGGTGGCGATGTACTGATTGGGGTCAACCAGTTCGACTTCAGAGGGCAGGTCGAATCGCTCTGCTGTGACAGTCGCAGGCCCCTGTACCAGAAGACGACCAATCTGCGGCTGAGAAGAGTAGCTTTTCAGCACCACCTTCTTCATGTTCAGCAGGATGTCCAACACATCTTCCCGTACACCTGGAATCGTGGCGAACTCATGGTTCACTCCAGCAATTCGCACAGCAGTAACCGCCGCCCCCTCCAAATTCGACAACAACACACGCCGCAAAGCATTACCAAGCGTCGTTCCCTGCCCCCGATCCAAAGGTTCAATGACAAAACGACTACTCTGACTCTGATCCCTTTCGGTTTTAGTCTCTACACACTCGACCTGAAATTGTGCCATGCAGCAACCTCCCCTCTATTCGATAAAAGGCCAACGCCCTATCCACATCAACTCTGACTCCAGCGCCTTCCTAATCTGTTTTAAACCGATGAAATTTGGCACTGCCTTACTCAGACATGCTAGATCCCAGGTTTTTACTCCTCCCTAAACCCGACGTCGCTTGGGTGGACGACAACCATTGTGGGGAATGGGAGTTACATCCCGGATGAGGGTAATTTCCAGCCCCGCTCCCTGGAGTGCCCGAATTGCCGTCTCCCGCCCCGCTCCTGGGCCACTTACCATGACCTCAATCTGGCGCATGCCCTGATCTGTTGCTCGACGAGCCGCTGCTTCAGCCGCCGTTTGGGCAGCAAAAGGCGTTCCCTTCTTGGCTCCTTTGAAGCCACTAGAACCCGCCGAAGCCCAGGAAATTACTTCCCCGTTGGTATCAGCAATGGTCACGATAGTGTTGTTGAAGGTGGACTGAATGTAAGCCACCCCACTGGGCACGTTCTTCTTTGGCTTGCGTGCCCCAGTTTTTCTGGTTGGTTTTCCTGCAGGCATAATAATTGTTCTCTCTAGGGTTTAAGCTAAGCAGTGCGGATGGAAATTGAGTCAGCTACCTTCTGGATAGCTGGAGTAAGAATCCTGAGCGCCCTATAAATCAGGGCCAAAGAACTTGAACCTGGCTTCATCAGGCAACCGTTGAAATTACTTCTTACTGGGAGCCTTCTTCTTACCAGCAACAGTACGGCGGCCTCCGCGACGAGTCCGGGCGTTTGTACGGGTTCGTTGCCCACGGACAGGCAAACCCAGACGATGACGGCGACCTCGATAGGTGCCAATGTCCATCAAACGTTTGATGTTCATAGCTTCCAGCCGTCTTAAGTCCCCCTCAACCTGATAGTTCTCCTCAACTTCAGCTCGCAGGGCAGCTACATCCGCATCACTTAAATCTTTGACACGGGTGTCCGGGTTTACTCCGGTTGCGTTTAGAATTTCTTTGGACCGGGTAAGCCCAATTCCATAAATATAGGTCAGACCAATCTCGACACGCTTGTCTCGAGGCAGGTCCACTCCGGCAATCCTTGCCACGCTCTTCTCTCCCAGTTTTTAGTTGTCGCTACTTTTCAGTTGTCGCTATGAATTTCAGCTTCACTGATGTCTCAGTTGCAGATGCTGTAAAGCTTTTGGTGAAAACGGACTAGCCCTGTCGCTGTTTGTGCTTAGGGTTAGAACAAATAACCATGACCCTGCCACGACGACGGATGACGCGACATTTCTCACAGATTTTACGAACAGACGCCCGAACCTTCATGCCTCATCTCGTCAGTATTACAAACACAATATCCTATCAAACTTCAATAAAACTTGTCAAACTACCCACCAAATCTTTTCAAGCTAGGGCTAGCCAATAACGTTAAGGATTGGATAAATGGGCTTTAGAACTACTTTTTATTGCGCAGGCGATAGGTGATTCGCCCTTTTGTCAGGTCATAGGGCGTTAATTCCACCTTGACGCGATCGCCCGGCAGAATTTTGATGTAGTTTCGCCGAATCTTGCCCGAAATATGGGCAAGCACGTTAAAGCCATTGTCGAGATCCACACGAAACATGGCATTAGGCAGTGATTCAGTCACTGTCCCCTCCATTTCAATCAAGTCTTGCTTTGACAAACTGGTTACCTCTACTGAATCGTGAAACTGGGCACTTAACCATAACAAATCATTTCTTTTTTGAGTCTAGATCATTTACCTTCAATACCGCATATCTGGGGTTAGCTATCAGGCAGAGGCTATCCGTGAGGGGACACCCAATTCAAACGAACTTTTTAAGTTCTGCGGTGACTTCATCTGGGGGCACGTTACCGTTGATGGAAACTAACTTGTGGCGGCTCTCATAGAAGTCAATTAAAGGTGCGGTCTGTTCACGATAGACTTGTAGCCGTTTTCGAATCACCTCTTCCGTATCATCTTTGCGTCCCCGCCCGAGCAAACGGGCGACCAGCACATCGTCTGGTACTTCCAGGTTCACGGCCCGGTCGTAGGGCTGGTTAATCTCCGCTAGTAATTCATCTAAAAACGTGGCTTGCGCAACGGTTCGAGGGAACCCATCCAAAATCCAGCCTGCCTTAGCGTCTGGGTGGCTTAACCGCTCTCGCATCAATTCAATCACGAGTTGATCGGGAACCAGTTCTCCCCGATCCATAAAGCTTTGTGCCTTTTGACCTAGAGGGGTTGTATGGGCAACGGCTTCCCGCAAAATATCTCCCGTGGAGATATGAGGGATATGGGAGAGTTCTGCTAGTACTTTCGCCTGGGTACCTTTACCTGCTCCTGGAGCACCCAAAAAGATTAATCGTGCCACTACTGTTTCACCATCCCTTCGTAACGCTGGGAGATGACGTAGGTCTGAATCTGTTTCGCTGTGTCAATGGCAACACCAACCAGAATCAGGAGAGAAGTCGCGCCCAATCCTTGAAAGGTTTTGACACGGGTTGCACTTTCAACCGCCGTTGGAACGATCGCCACCAGCCCCAGGAAAATGGCTCCCAGAAAGGTCAGACGATTCAGCACCCGCTCAATGTAGTCACTGGTTGCTTTACCAGGACGGATACCCGGAATGCTGGCTCCCATCTTTTTCAAATTCTGGGACATATCCACAGGATTGATGATCAACGAGGCATAGAAGTAGCTGAAGAACAGAATAAGTAGCAGGTAGAGAATGACATAGGCCCAAGGGGTCGGGCCATCAGGACTTAAATAGGCCGCAGCTCTGGCGACAGTTTCATTTTTGGTGACCTGCGCCAGAGTCAGGGGTAAAACCAGGACGGCGGAGGCGAAAATGATGGGCATTACGCCTCCTTGGTTTAGCCGTAGAGGTAGGTAGCTGCTACGTTCCATATACATGCGACGACCCACCTGGCGTCGGGCAGAAACGATCGGAATCCGACGGGTTCCTTCCTGGACGAAGACAATACCTACAATCATTACCAGGAAGACCATCAGGAGAATAACAACTCCCCCAACGATGTTGCGATCGCCACTCTGCGCAAGCTCTAATGTTTGGCCTAAAGAACGAGGCAAAGTAGAAACAATGTTGACGAAGATCAACAGAGATGCCCCATTGCCAATCCCACGTTCAGTAATTAATTCACCAACCCACATCACAAACATCGCCCCGGCGGTCAACGCCAGGACGGTTTGTCCAACAAACAAAGGTCCCCAATCTTGAACGAAAGGTCGAATCCAGATAGCAATTCCTATACTTTGAACAATTGCCCATCCCAGGGCCACATAGCGAGTAATCTGGGAAATTTTACGGCGACCCGCCTCTCCTTCATTTTTCTGTAGGTTCTCCAGAGATGGGATGGCCGCGGTTAGAAGCTGCAAGATAATCGAGGCGTTAATGTAAGGCAAGATTCCCAACGCAAAGATACCCAGGGTTAAAATACCGCCCCCTGAAAAAATATCCAGAAACCCAATCAGTGGACTATTGGTGACACTATTCCTAAATGCCTCCCGATCAATCCCAGGCAGAGGCAGAATCATCCCTAGGCGGATCAGAATTAACATCCCAATCGTGAGCAGGATTCGCCCTCTTAGCCCTGCGGCTTGAGCCATCTGAGCAAAGGTTTCTTGAGCGCTTGGCGTCTTGTCTCGACTAACAACCATGAAGGAGTCCTCGGTATATGCGCGTTTATAAATAAGGGTTTGAATAAATTGTCCCCTAGTACACTCTACCAGGGGAATCAAAGGATTGGGGATCGCAAGTCAGCCAACTTTAGTCAGCGGGTGCCGCGGTCGATTCCATTCCTTCAATCGTACAGCTTCCTTTTGCTGCCTCAATCTTAGCGCGGGCCGATGCAGTGAAAGCTGCTGCCCTCACGTTTAAGGGAATGTTGATTTCTCCATCTCCCAAAACCTTCAAAGGACCATCGTCAGAGGTAATGATCCCAATTTCCATGAGAGAACTCAGAGTGACCTCACTATTGGTTGGTAGGGAGGCCAGGTCACCAACGTTAATGATCGTGTAGTTCACCCGGTTGACCCGTGGAAAGTGCTTCAACTTTGGCAGACGGCGATAGAGGGGCATCTGTCCACCTTCAAAGCCAGGGCGAGTTGGACGACCGGAACGTGACTTTTGTCCCCGCATCCCAAAACCGCCACTCGCACCCTGCCCGGCTGAGATCCCTCGCCCAATGCGGCGACGGCGCTTCTTTGAACCTTCCTTAGGAACGGCATCCGTAAGTCTCATAAGTCATCCTCAAAAATTATTAGCGACAGGGGGGGAACGAGTTGGGCTGTGGTAAGTAGGTTGGTCAAAGTCCAGCTCTATATACCGACTGCGAATTGCCGACACCTATCAAGCATAGAGGTTCTCAATCGGAACTCCCCGTTCTTCAGCAACTTCAGAGAAAGTGCGCAGGGTTTCCAGGGCGTTTACAGTGGCTCTGGCATTATTGAGTGGATTGCCAGAACCAAGCTGCTTAGCCAGGACGTTGCGGACACCGGCCAGTTCAAGAACTGTACGAACTGCGCCCCCAGCAATTACACCCGTTCCCGGCGCCGCAGGTCGCATCATCACCTTTGCCCCACCACCGGCACCTGTAGCGGGATGAGGGATAGAGTTTGACTTGGTCAGAGGCACATCAATCAAATGCTTTTTGCCATCGGCGACGCCCTTTTTCACGGCACCGATAACGTCACTCGCTTTGCCAACGCCAACGCCAACCTGTCCGCGCTCATTGCCAACAACGACGATCGCCCGGAAGCTCAGCTTTTTACCACCCTTGACCACCTTCGTCACACGCCGGATTTGGACGACCCGCTCTTGCCAGTCTGTCTCCTTTTCCCGCGCTTTTGGATTTTTACGACCTTTTGCCATAGTTTCTCCAGGTTGTAGTTGTTAGTTGTTAGTTGTTAATTGTTAGCTTTCTAAAAACTAATCCCTAAAAAACTAACAACTGAATTAAAAATCGAGTCCTGCTTCACGGGCTGCCTCTGCTAGGGCCTTGACGCGACCGTGGTAGAGGTTGCCACCTCGATCGAAAACCACTTGCTTAATGCCTTTTTCCAGTGATCGCTGGGCAATCAATTTACCAACTGCTGTGGATGCCTCACAATTTGCCCCCGAACTCAAGCTTGCCTTAAGAGCGGCATCTAGGGTTGAAGCGGAAGCGATCGTATGTTGCTTGGTGTCATCGATCAGCTGAGCATAAATATGCTCGTTTGAACGAAAAACTGCCAGCCGAGGACGCTCTGGAGTTCCAAAAACTCGGCGGCGCACTCGATTATGCCGACGACGGGTTGATTCCTTACGACTTGATTTCATGGCTACTTCTTACCTGCCTTACCAGCCTTGCGTCTGACAAACTCACCAGCATAACGAATTCCCTTGCCCTTATAGGGCTCAGGAGGACGGACTGCCCGAATTTGGGCAGCCGTATTACCCACAACTTCCTTGTCAATGCCACTGACAATTACATTGACATTATTTTCGACAGCAAATTGAATGCCTTCAGGCGGCTCAATCTGAACCGGATGACTGTACCCCATGTTTAGAGTGAGGTTACGCCCCTGCACTTGGGCCCGATAGCCAACCCCCTGAATTTCCAAGCGCTTTTGAAACCCCTGGGAAACCCCCTCCACCATGTTGGCAACCAGGGTGCGGCACAATCCATGGCGCTGGCGGGCAGTGCGGGAGTCGTCTCGTCGCTTGACCAGCAAAGTCTCTCCGTCCTGCGAAACAACCACTTCACCTGGTAAAACTCTGGAGAGTTCACCTTTGGGTCCCTTTACCGTAACAGACTGTCCGTCAATGGTTACGGTCACTTTGTTGGGAATATTGATGGGACGCTTGCCAATGCGAGACATACCGACTACTCCTACTCAAAACGGCTGTTAGCGAATACAGAAATGGCGACTTATAACCAAGCATCAAATCTGACAAAGCACTTTTACCAGACGTAGCACAACACCTCGCCACCCAGCCCGTTCCGGCGAGCATCGCGATCAGTCATGATGCCATTGGAAGTTGAAATGATAGCAATGCCAATTCCACCCAACACTCGTGGCAGATCCCGACGATTGGAATATACCCGGAAGCCTGGCTTGCTGACGCGTTTCAAGGATGTAATGATTGGACGCTTTCCCTTTCCCCTGTATTTAAGGGAAATCACCAAGTGACGCTTGATGCCTTCGCCCACTTCTTCATAATCCGCAATGAAGCCCTCGTCCTTAAGTACTTTGGCTATGCTGCGAGTCATTTTGGTAGAAGGGACTTCGGTTGTCTGGTGTCGCGCTAGGTTGGCGTTCCGAAGTCGCGTCAGCATGTCTGCAATAGTGTCGTTTGCCGCCATAGTTTTCCCTTGATAAAACCTGCTAGTTCTCCCGGAAGGGCATGCCCATTTCTTTCAGCAGGGCGCGACCTTCTTCATCGGTGTTTGCAGTGGTGATGATCGAAATGTCCATGCCACGAATCTGATCAATACTGTCGTAGTCCACTTCTGGAAAGATCAGTTGCTCTCGAATACCGAGGGTGTAGTTTCCCCGGCCATCAAAACTTTTGGGGCTGACGCCACGAAAGTCGCGAATTCGAGGTAAGGCTAGATTGATCAGGCGATCAAGAAACGAGTACATCCGCTCAGAACGGAGGGTGACCATGATGCCCACAGGCATCCCCTGCCGGATCTTGAAGCCAGCGATCGCCTTTTTCGCACGGGTTACAACTGGCTTTTGTCCTGTAATCGTCGCAATCTCAGCCAGTGAGGCTTCGAGTGCCTTGGCGTTTTGGGCCGCTTCTCCCAATCCCCGGTTAACCGTGATCTTAGTAATTTTGGGAACTTGATGGATGTTGGTGTAATTAAACTGCTCCATCAGCTTGGGGATAATCTTTTCCTGATAAAGGGTTTTGAGTCGTTCTGCCATAGGTGTGGTTTCCTTTGAAATCCCTGGGCTTGGTCAGGGCCTGTATGAGCTGTTGGTGACTTGGGATTGGCCGTTCATTGTTATCGTTTAATCACAAAATCACCAACAGCCAAAAGCATTAGTCGATAATTTCTCCCGTCTTTTTCAGCATCCGTACCTTGCGACCATCGTCGGTGAAGGTATAGCAGATACGACTAGCAATTTTCTGCTTTTCGGAGTAGAGCATGACATTGGAACTGTGAATTGGCGCTTCACTGCTTACAATTTGTCCCGTTTCCCCTTCCTGCCGGGGCTTGACATGCTTGGTGCGGATGTTAACCCCTTTGACAATCACCTTACTTTCGCTAGGAATTGCTCGCAGGATTTCGCCTACTTTCCCTTTGTCTTTTCCAGCAATCACCTGTACGGTGTCGCCTTTTTTGACATGCATTTTGAAACGGGTTGGAGTCGTTTTGCGTTTAGCCATCACAGCACCTCCGGTGCTAGAGAAACGATCTTAGTGAAGTTTTTATCCCGTAATTCCCGGGCAACTGGACCAAAGACGCGAGTTCCTCTTGGATTGCCATCGTTATTGATGATGACGGCGGCATTATCGTCAAAGCGAATGCTCATTCCACTTTCGCGTCGAAGATTTTTCCGCGTCCGCACGACCACGGCCTTGACTACGTCGGACTTCTTCACCGCCATGTTGGGAATCGCGTCTTTCACCACCGCAATAATGATGTCTCCCACTCCGGCATAGCGACGACCGCTACCGCCCAAAACACGGATACACATCAACTTGCGGGCACCGCTGTTGTCAGCCACATTTAGATAACTTTCTTGCTGAATCATGGGTTCCTCCCGCTACGGTTGAGATGAGGTGCTGAGAATTTCGGTCACCATCCAGCGTTTGGTACGGCTGAGAGGGCGGGTTTCCTGAATTCGGACGCGATCGCCCACATGACACTTGTTCTCCTCGTCATGCGCTTTGTAGCGTTTGGTACGCGCCACAATTTTGCCGTACTTGGGATGGGCAGCGCGGTTTTCAACTGCGACCACCACTGTTTTATCCATCTTGTCGCTAACGACTAAGCCAACTCTCTCTTTTACAGCCATGGGGTTACTCCGCTTCTGCAACCGAACCAGTAGATGCCAACTCTCGCTCCCGCTCAACAGTCATTAACTGAGCCAGGCGGTGACGGGCGTGCCTGAATTGGTGGGACTTGTTATCCAGTTGGCGGGTGCCCTTCTGAAACCGCAGTTGAAACAGTTCTCGCTTGACTGCAACAATCTGCTCTTGCAGTTCCTCGTCACTCAAATTGCGGGCGTCTTCAATCTTGGGAAGAGGCATAGCTCAGGACTCCTCCGTTTCACGGGTAATAAACTTCGTCTTAATCGGTAGTTTGAAGGATGCCAGACGCATCGCTTCCTTAGCGGTTTCTTCGGGAACCCCGGCAATTTCAAACAGAATCCGACCGGGCTTGACAACGGCTACCCAAAACTCCGGTGCACCTTTACCAGAACCCATCCGGGTTTCAGCTGCACGCTGAGTTACGGGCTTATCGGGAAAAATCCGAATCCAGATTTTCCCACCCCGCCGAATGTAGCGCGTCATGGCCCGACGACTGGCCTCAATCTGGCGCGATGTAATCCAGGAAGGCTCTGTGGCTTGCAGCCCAAAATCACCAAAATTCAGCGTGCTGCCACGAGTCGCCAGACCCTTCATCCGTCCGCGCTGTTGTTTGCGAAATTTTGTTCTTCTTGGACTTAACATGGCTGTTTACCTAAAGGGAGTCAGGAGTCAGGAGCCAAAAGCCAGGAATCTAAATCATTCCTGAACCCTCTACCTTATCCTTCATTTGAGCGATCTTCGAATTGTTGACGACGACGTTGCTGGCGACGACGAGGCTGATTGTTGGCAGGAGTGGGGGATTCTTCCTGGCCAGGAATGATTTCACCCTTAAACACCCAGACTTTGATGCCCAGGGTACCGTAGATGGTTTTTGCGATCGTGTAGGCGTAGTCGATATCAGCTCTCAGGGTATGTAGGGGAACCCGGCCTTCCCGGGTCCACTCTGGGCGAGCAATTTCTGCTCCATTGAGGCGACCACTCACCTGAACCTTGATACCCTCGATTCCCGCCCGCTGGGCGCGTTGAATTGCCTGACGCACCACCCGCCGAAATGAAACCCGGCGCTCAAGCTGTTGGGCGATGTACTCGGCAATCAAAGCCGCATCTGCATCGGGGCGGGCCACTTCCACAACGTTGATGCGGATCTGGCGATCCGTTCCACCCAGTTCTTTTTGCAGGTCTGCCCGGAGAGATTCAATTCCCTGTCCACCCCGACCCACGACCACACCGGGACGAGCAGTTCTGACTTCTAGGTCAATCTGGTCTGCCTTCCGCTCAATTCGCACCTCAGAGATGCCAGCACTGCTGAGCTTTTTCTCAACGAGGCGGCGAATTTTGTAGTCTTCTTGCAGGAGTTCTGGGTAGCGTTTGGTATCACTGAACCAGCGTGAGCGGTGTTCTTGAGTGATGCCGAGGCGAAACCCGATTGGATGAATCTTTTGTCCCACGAGTGCGTCCCCTTTAAGCAGTAATTGGTGTAACGGTTTCCATCAAGTCAGTCATTTAGTCCTCTCCAGCACCGGGAGCAACTGCGATGGTAATGTGGCAGGTCGGCTTCCGAATCTGATAGGCTCGTCCCTGGGCTCGTGGTCGATAGCGCTTGAGGGTTGGCCCCTGATCGGCATAGGCCTGGGTAATGAGCAAATCGGCTCGATCAAACCCTTCGTTATGCTCAGCATTGGCAGCGGCGGAGCGCAGAACCTTCAACACGGGTTCACAGGCACGGTAGGGCATAAATTCCAGAATGATGAGTGCTTCGCGGTAAGAACGTCCCCGAATCTGGTCAAGGACGCGCCGCACCTTATGGGGTGACATGCGGATATAGCGGGCACTAGCTTTGACTTCAGCGGTGGTATTAACAGCCATCTCTTTACTCCTTCAGCGATTCGTCATTGGCGATCGCTGTATGCTCCTATCGACGTGCCTTCTTATCGCTGCCTGCATGGCCCCGGAAAGTTCGGGTCGGGGCAAATTCACCCAGCTTGTGACCAACCATCTGCTCAGTGATATAGACAGGAACATGCTGGCGGCCATTGTGAACCGCGATGGTATGACCGATCATCTGGGGCAGGATAGTAGAGGCCCGTGACCAAGTTTTGATTACCTGTTTGTCCCCTTTCACATTCAGGGCTTCAATCTTTTTCAGCAGATGGTCAGCCACGAATGGACCTTTTTTGAGTGAGCGACCCATAGCTTCGTTCTCCTATCAGTTATGACTCTCGTCCGCCTTTGCCACGCTTCGAGGAGCGGCGACGGCGACGAACAATCAGTGCGTTGCTAAGCTTTTTCTTCTTCCGGGTTTTGTACCCCAAGGCTGGCTTACCCCAGGGAGTTACCGGACCAGGACGTCCGATCGGGGCTCTGCCCTCACCACCGCCATGGGGATGGTCAACCGGGTTCATGACACTTCCCCGAACTTCTGGTCTCCGTCCTTTCCAGCGTTTGCGACCTGCTTTGCCGTAGGTGGTGTTTCGCACGTCAGCATTTCCTACCTGGCCAATGGTGGCGTAGCACTCCCGCCGGATCATGCGTACCTCACCAGAAGGCAGCTTCAGCGTGACAAAGTTGCCTTCCTTGGCAGCCACCTGAGCGCTGGCCCCCGCTGCCCGGACAATCTGCCCGCCTTTCCCAGGAACCAGTTCAACGTTGTGAACTACCGTACCCAGGGGGATGTTGCCAAGTGGCAGGGCATTCCCAACTTCAATTGGAGAATCCGGACCGGAGCGAATTACCGTACCCACGGCTAGGCCAGCCGGGTGTAGAATGTAGCGCTTCTCTCCATCCTCATAAAACAGCAAAGCAATACGAGCGTTGCGGTTTGGGTCGTACTCAATTGCCGCCACCTTTGCCGGGATGTTGTGCTTGTTGCGTCGAAAATCAATTTCTCGATAGAGACGTTTGTGCCCGCCTCCGCGATGGCGACAGGTGATAACGCCACGATTATTACGTCCCTTGGGTCGATGGCGAAATTTGATTAACGACTTTTCTGGCTTGTCCTTGGTGATCTCAGAGAAGTCTGAGACGGCCAGGGTGCGAGTACCAGGAGTCGTGGGTCGGTAGAAACGAATGCCCATAACACTTAGCGATAGAGGACTGCGGACGGTTGGGAATCAGAAAAATTGCTGAATCCAGGCTTAAATTAAACTTCCGGGAATAGGGTAATGGAATCACCAGCGGCCAGGGTGACAATCGCCCGCTTGTAGAGAGGACGATGCCCCATAAACTTCCCGACTCGGCGGGTTTTGCGGGGAGGATTTTGAGTTTTAACGGCGACCACTTCGACATCAAATAGCGATTCAACCGCTGCTCTAATCTCCGGCTTTGTCGCCTTGGGAGAAACCTCGAAGGTATACTGATTATTTTCCAGCAGCAGCGTGGCCTTCTCCGTCACAATAGGACGGTGGATCAGGTCAGCCAGGGTACGAGGGTCAAATTCAGTCACCGTAGACCTCCTGAATTTTTGCGATCGCAGATGTGGTTACCACAATTCGATCTGCTGCCAGCAGATCAAACACATTCAAGTTGGTGGCAGAAATCAACCTCAAGTTGTTAATATTCCGGGCAGACAAATAAACCATTTCATCCCGTTCTGCCAGAATCAACAACACTTTGGAGCCGGGTTCAACTCCCCAACCGGCCAGCGCTTTCGCCATTTCCCTCGTCTTCGGGCGAGGCAGTTTGTCCGCAAAGTCTTGAACCACGATCAGATCTTCCACCCGGCTCTGTAGGGCTGTTCGCAGTGCCAGACGACGCTCCTTCCGGTTCATCTTGAGGCTGTAATCTCTGGGCTTGGGACCAAAGATAACGCCACCCCCACGCCACAAAGGAGAACGGTTAGAACCCGCACGGGCCCGTCCGGTTCCCTTTTGCCGCCAGGGTTTACGTCCGCCACCACTCACCTCCGCGCGAGTTTTGGTCGAAACCGTCCCCTGGCGCGCATTGGCCATTTGACGAACCAAAGCTCGGTGAACAATGTGAGCTGCATTGGCTTCAGTCGCCACCTTCAGGTCGAGCGACGCAGTTCCCGCCTCTTGTCCCTGCCAATCTTTAACAACACAATCAACCATAGATCTATCCCTGTCTCTCAGAAGCTCCGAGGCTTTCGCACCCAGTTAGACATTCCAATGAAGCATCCTTTACTTATTGCCAACTTTCTTAGCAGGCATCACATTAATCAGAGCACCGGGCTTACCTGGCACAGTACCTTTAATCAAAAGCAGATTTCGTTCGGCATCAACGCGAACGACCGTCAACTTGCGAACCGTGGTTTGAGTTCCGCCGAGACGACCTGCCATTCGCTTACCCGGATAGACCCGACCAGGAGTGGTTCCTGCCCCGGTAGAACCTGGCAGGCGGTGGTTCTTAGAACCATGGGCCATCGGTCCACGCTTGAAATTGTGGCGCTTCTGGTAACCAGCAAAGCCACGACCGATGCTGGTACCAATCACATCCACAACCTGCCCTGGGGAGAATGCATCCACCTTAATTTGTTGCCCCAACTCAAACTGGCTGGAGTCCTCTAATCGGTACTCACACAGGTGACGCAGGGGAACAGCACCCGACTTGGCAAGATGGCCTAGTTCAGGTTTATTCAGTGCTTTCTGTGACACCTCACCATACCCGACCTGAATAGCAGAATAGCCATCGGTCTGTGCTGTCTTGACCTGGGTAACAGTACAGGGGCCCGCCTGAATGACGGTGACAGGAATGGCCCTCCCTGCTTCATCAAACACCTGGGTCATGCCAAGTTTAGTGCCGAGGATACCGACAGACACGATGTGGACTCCCTTTTCTACACACTAGAAGGGGCAAGGCCGTGACTTTATCAGTCACTCACCCTTGCTCCGCAATGCTCTTTCAAGGACAACCCACGCTGCCAACGAAGTGACAGTTTACAGAATATTGGGCTACCTTTATTGAACTTCACCAGCTTAAGAAGCTGAACCGTAAACCTGAGCGCTGGAGAGACGTACACCCTGTCGGGACTTGGATAGTAAACTACCCAGTATCCCTTTCACAGGAGCAAACTCTTGATGAAACTAGACATCCCCAGTCTTGTGCCGAAGCGCTCTACTGCAATCAGAATTTAAGCGGCAGTTACCTAATATAGAGTAAATCGCCAGGGTTTGTCTAGCGATTTGGAAATTTTGTTTTGGGCTTCTGAATCAATCTATCTATGCCTATTATCTCTATGCCTATTATCGTAATTTGCGATTAGACTTCATGCGGGGTGGCATGCAAAACTAAATCAGTGGATGAAGATGAGCGGAACTCCAGCCAATATCTATAATTCGTTGGATTAGCACAAATTCATTGGATTAGCACAAAGAGATACCTATGGCACTGATTACTTCTGGCAGCCAATTGATTCGTGACCTCGAAACCTATGGTTCTCTGGGGTTGTATGTGCCGTTGGAGGGTGGGTTTGAAGGTCGCTACCAACGACGCATCCGGGCAGCAGGTTATGTGTCTCACACCATCACAGCAAGAGGATTGGGTGATTTAGCCATGTATCTGACCGGCGTCCATGGAGTGCGTCCGCCACATCTGGGCAAGAAGAGTGGTACTGTGTCGGGGGCGGCGGTTGGCTATCGGTATTTTATTCCGCCGATTGTGACTTATAACCTGGAGCAACTGCCGCCAAATGCTAAGGGATTGTTGCTCTGGATTATCGAAGGGAATATTCTCTCCAGTCAGGAACTTGAGTATCTGGCAAGTTTGCCGGGGATTGAACCCCGTGTGAAAGTTGCAGTGGAATTGGGGGGCGATCGCTACTTCCATTGGACTCCCTTGAAGCAAGCTCTCTCCGCCTGATTTCAGTGAACAAATCGAACATTTGGTGAAGAATGATCGGTTCATGCACCCCCTGAGATGTCAAACTGGAAGAGGGATGGATGGAAGCTGAAGAGATTCCATCCTACTGCCTCGAAATTTGGTGTTTGGGGCATTAGTATGTAAGGGTGACTGAACTGTACTATCCTCTGCGGTCCTTAAGGGAGGGGCACTGGTTCAAACTGATCTGTGGGGCCAGCTTCCAACACCTCCCTGCCATTCGAAATCTGGTATTAGCCTACACCCTGGCTGGGGCTGACTGTATTGATGTCGCCGCCGACCCAGCAGTAGTTTCGACTGCAAAAGTTGCCTTAAAGGTCGCTGAGGAAATTGGAGCCGAAGCCCGTGAACGAGGTTTTGGGTTTAGAAGCTTGCCCTGGTTGATGGTGAGCTTTAATGATGGTGAAGATCCCCATTTCCGTAAGGCAGAGTTTCGGGCGGAGGATTGTCCCCCGGATTGTTTGAGGCCATGCGAGGCGATCTGTCCAGCACAGGCGATTGACATTTCTGGCGTGATTAGCGATCGCTGCTACGGCTGTGGTCGCTGCTTACCCGTTTGTCCCATTCAACAAATTACGGCCCGTTCCTATGTCTCAACTCCGGCGGCGATCGCTCCGCTGGTGCTTCAAAGTGGAATTGATGCCATTGAAATTCATACCCAGGTTGGGCGGCTAGAAGATTTTCGGCGGTTATGGAGAGCGATCGCCCCCTGGGTCAGTCATTTGAAACTGGTGGCTATTAGCTGCCCTGATGGAGACGAACTGATTGACTACCTTCGCTCACTCTATGAAATAATCTCCCCCCTTCCCTGCCCACTGGTTTGGCAAGCCGATGGACGTCCCATGAGTGGAGACATTGGCATCGGTGCAACGAGAGCCGCTATCAAGCTGGGACAAAAAGTTTTGGCAGCTAAACTACCTGGCTATATTCAGCTAGCTGGTGGCACCAACCAGCACACAGTGCCAAAACTCAAACGTCTTGGTCTACTTCCCTCTTCCCTAACCTCTAACCCCCAGTCCCTGCACCCTTCCAGTTCCCCTCAAATCGCTGGAGTTGCCTATGGCAGCTATGCCCGAACATTGCTTATCCCCGTTCTGAATCAATTAGAAGCTATCGAAATGGAAGCTTTTTCTACCTTCTCCAGCCACCAAAGCCAGGGCTCATCATTTCTGTCCTCACCCAATACTGGGAGAACGACCCTTTCTGGGCTGACTCAAGGCACTCAGAACAAATCCCAACCTCCCCGTTTAGAAGAAGTCCCCTTACTTCTTTGGCGAGCCGTTGAGCTTGCCGATTCCCTGATTTCCCAATTAAAGTCAACCTCTACTAACGCTCGACCAGCATCGGAGTTCCCACAGTAAGCAATTTCATCTAAGTCCAGTTCCGCATCTACCCGTAGTCAGCTTTAACTACTTTCCTGTAGAGCACATGGTTAATCCAGACATATTTCAGCCTTCTGACAAAAGAATTCAATCTGAGGTTCAAAAGGCTAATTCGGATTTAGGAATCAATCGTCAGAACGCGAAACCCCATCTTTCAGAAACTGCTTCCCCAAGCGCCAAAGACGCTCCCCGCATCAGCATGCAAATTACAGACGACTTAAATAAGTTGCTAAAAGTTTTACCTGAACCCATTCAAAATCGCCTTGCCCAGCATCCCAACAGAGACACTCTGGTTGAGGTGGTGATGGATTTGGGTCGTCGTCCAGAAGCACGGTTTCCTGGCAAGGCAGAATACCTATCAGACATCCCCGTTTCTCAAAGTGACCTGAATGAGTGTATCACCAAGGTAGGCGATTTTGGAGGGGACAACCGTGCCGGGATTGAGCAAACGTTACACCGGATCAGTGCTATTCGCAATCGGCGGGGCGACATTATCGGGCTGACCTGCCGGGTCGGGCGTGCCATTTACGGTACGATTGGGATGATTCGTGACCTGGTAGAAAGTGGCAGGTCGATTCTGATGCTGGGGCGTCCGGGGGTGGGAAAAACAACGGCCTTACGGGAAATTGCAAGGGTTCTAGCGGATGAACTTGAGAAACGTGTGGTTATTATTGACACTTCAAATGAAATTGCTGGAGATGGTGATGTTCCCCATCCAGCAATTGGCCGCGCCCGCCGAATGCAGGTTGCCCGTCCAGAGTTTCAACACCAGGTCATGATTGAGGCTGTGGAGAACCACATGCCTGAAGTGATTGTCATTGATGAGATTGGCACAGAGCTGGAAGCTCTGGCTGCCCGAACAATTGCCGAACGAGGAGTCCAGCTAGTCGGTACGGCTCACGGCAATCGCTTGGAGAACCTGATTAAAAACCCAACTTTATCCGACCTGATTGGTGGGATTCAGTCCGTAACGTTGGGGGATGAAGAAGCTCGCCGACGGGGCAGTCAAAAGAGTGTACTGGAGCGCAAAGCCCCTCCCACATTTGATATTGCAGTGGAGATGTTGGAGCGGCAGCGCTGGGTTGTGCACGAGCATGTTGCCGAAACAATTGATAGCTTATTGCGGGGCCGTCAGCCCAATCCTCAAGTGCGAACGATAAGCGAGACGGGCAAGGTCACAATTACCCATGAGCTATCGAGCGAAGCGGCAGACCAGACGCCACAGGGTCGCCCTGTTCGTAGCCCTTTTAGTCAGTTTGGTGGGCTGGACAATCTGCTGGACGATCGCGCTACTCCAACGCAGGGACGCAATAAAGGTCGAGGCTGGCGATCATCCGGTCAGATGCGACCACTTCCGGCCCAACTTCAACCTCCACCTTCTGAGCATCAACCTGAGCATCAACAGTTTGAACGATTGCTGAACGAATCTTTGCAGAGGAACTTTGCCACTGGCGAAGCGGCAATCAACCTGGGTGAAGAAACCGGGCAGGATGAGCTTGGCGAACCCAGGCGAGAACAGAATTCCAGTGGCGAGGAGATTTTGTATGTCTATCCTTATGGTGTCGGTCGTCATCAGCTAGAGCAGGTCATCCGCACCCTCAATTTGCCCATTGCCCTGACGAAGGATATCGATAATGCCGACGCTGTTCTGGCTTTGCGATCGCATGTCAAAAATCACTCAAAACTGCGTCACATTGCAAAAGTCCGGCAGGTGCCTATTCACACCATCAAAGCCAGCACGATTCCCCAGATTGCCCATGGTTTGAGGCGAATGCTGGATATAGACGATCCCATCATTCCTGACGCCAATGATATCAACCTGTTTATACGCAGCAGTAGCGATGATGAAATTGAGGCGTTAGAAGAAGCCCGGCTTGCTGTAGAGCAAATTGTCATCCCCAAGGGGCAACCTGTTGAACTGCTACCCCGTTCAGCCGATGTGCGACGGATGCAACATGAACTGGTTGAGCA
The DNA here is from genome assembly GCA_023511615.1 of Leptolyngbyaceae cyanobacterium HOT.MB2.61. Lineage (GTDB taxonomy): Bacteria > Cyanobacteriota > Cyanobacteriia > Leptolyngbyales > Leptolyngbyaceae > Leptothermofonsia. Next base: position 22,233 of record JAIMBL010000009.1, on the reverse strand, counting down.
CTACCATCTCAAGTCACGCAGCTTTGGAGAAGAGCCCAACCGACGGCTGAGAATTTACCCCGCATAAGATTGTTTCGATAAAACGCCATGCTTTTATTCATCCGGTCTGACCTGACTCAACTCAAAGCTTATACTCCCCATACGGAGGATTCAACCTTTGCTCAAGAACCGATGGCATGGGACCATCTGGATACCAACGAAAGCCCGTTCGACTTGCCGGAAGAACTGAAACAAAAGCTGGCATGGATTTACCAGAAGGAGATTCAGGCAAATCGCTATCCCGATGGAGGGCATCTGGCATTAAAGCAGGCGATCGCTGACTATGTCAACGAATCGGCAGGGCTCCCAGGCAACGCTTTCAACTCAACCCATGTTTCGATTGGCAACGGCTCTGATGAGTTGATTCGATCCCTCTTGATTGCCACCTGCCTGCAGGGTGAAGGTTCCATTCTGGTGGCTGAACCAACCTTCTCGATGTATGCTATCCTGGCTCGGACTCTAGGGATTCCAGTTTTGGCCGTAGAGCGGTCACCACTCAACTTTGAAATGGACTGGCAAGCGGCTCAAACTCTAATTTCTGAATCTTCCCCGCCCATTCGGGTTGTTTTCGTTGTCCATCCCAACTCCCCCACCGGAAACGCACTCACCCTAGCCGAAATTTCCTGGTTAAAAAGCCTGCCAGAAGAAATTCTGGTTGTTATTGACGAAGCTTATTTTGAGTTCAGCCAGAAAACCCTGGTCAGCGAAGTGCTGCAACGACCAAACTGGGTGATTCTACGCACCTTCTCCAAGGCTTTTCGGTTGGCGGCGCATCGAGTAGGGTACGCGATCGCCCATCCCGAACTCACCGCGGTCCTGGAAAAAGTTCGTTTGCCCTACAATTTGCCCGCCTTTACTCAGGTAGCTGCCCTGACCGCCCTTACCCGTCGTCAAGAACTGTTTCAGTCCATCTCTGCAATTCTGGAACAGCGCGAACACCTGATCCAGTCATTAAGGCAACACGCTACTTTAACCGTCTGGCCGAGTGCAGCAAACTTTGTCTATGTTCGTTTGAATCAAGAATCTGCAAATCACGACTTACGACTGGAGGAAATTCATCACCAGCTTAAATCCAGAGGCACTCTGATTCGCCACATCAGTGGAGGACTGAGAATCACTATCGGCTGCCCAGACGAAAATGCACGCCTGTTGGCTCGACTGGATGCTATCCTGAAGCATTTTCTTGAAGCAGGATTATCCGAATGAGCAACCCTCACTACATTCTGATCCGGATATCAAGATTTTCCGCATTATGGCGCATCATTCTAACCGTCTGAGGAAGAACTCCTACCAGTAGAGCAAATGCCTCATCTGGCAGTTCAGCCACAGTTTCAGGGCCAAAATAATTCTCAAACTGATTCAAAATCATCTGGGCCCGCTGTAAAGGAACAGGATTATCCGTTAGCTGCTGGGTCAGCCGAATCCATTGCCGTCGGATCAAATATGCCTTTTGCCGCTCTTCTTGAGATTCTGGGTAAACAAGGGATAAATCTCCTACCGGAACCACTCGTGAGCAATCGACATCAAAAAAACTGCCAACGGCTGCTCCTGGTCCAGCAAATTCCGCATGAAATCGCTTATAGATAATCAACCCATTTCGTCTCCGGCTGTTTACCATAAGCAACTGACCGCTGTTTAACTGCGTCAGAATCTCAGAATCCTCTGGGTACTCAATCAGTTCTTGACGGAGGCTCAGGCTTTCATCCCTCATATCACTGAAGCCCTGGAACTACTAGAAAGGATACCGCTGAAGTGGTAAATGGCCCCGAAAAGCTTTGGCAGTGCCATAATCTGGTTCCAAAAACTCAACCAATACCCCACAGTCAACCTTTTTCTTTAGTCTGCACCAGGACCAGCATCGATTAACTCAGCCGCAAAACAATTAACTCAGCCGCGAAACACTAGCGGAATACCCGCCTCATACTTCCCACAGCTCAACACTCACGCAAATAACTTAATGAAATTGGAGGATAGGCAAATTTCCATACCTATTCTAGGGCATTCGTCAATAGCTACCGCTCTGGAAAGGTGAGGAAACTCTGAAGTGAAGAAGCAAATAGACTGAATTCTTTAAAGAAAAGATGAAGCTGAACAGCATCATGATGACTTTAGGCCTCCGCCATTGGGCTCTGGCTCCTGGCCCAAGCCGCTAGAGAGTTGTGAGTAGAGTGTTGACTGGGATAGTGCCTCCGGGTTGAGTTCTGAGTTCTAAGCTTCTCCTTACTCCTCACTCGTTCCTGCTCCTGACTTCTGACCTTTATTCTCAAGCCAAACTAGAAATGTCTGACTGGGTTAGCTTCTTGTGCAGTAAAACTCGTCGAGGCTGTTTTAAGAGCCAGTGACACCAGAGTGGGTCTGCTTGCTTCAATCGATAACCAGCTTTGAAATAGAGCTGTTTGGCGGCAACGTTATCGTCTAAAACATGCAGGTAAAGGTCATGAAAGCCCCGATCCAACACAAATTCCTCACAGGTCTGAAGCAATTTCTGAGCAACTCCCCGTCTGCGATACTCTAACTGCACAGCCAGATTAGAAAGGTAGGGATAGGGAGAACTGCGAATCTGGAACGGGTAAGCTGGGCGCAGAGCCACTTCAACTGCACCCACCACATAGGAATAATGGTGGGTCGCGGAAAGCACAGCAGCCAGACAAACATAATCAGATGAAAGGGGCGATCGCAACCTCTGGCGCAAATCCTCATACAACCCCATGCGCAGGAGGGGGAAAAACCAGCGCATCATTCCTGTGCGGGAGTGAAAACTGCTAGAGAGAACTTCAACCAGCTCCGCTAAATCTTTTGGCTGAGCAACACGGATAACAAGATCTGACGGCTCGAAAGGGGTCGGGTCAGGTTGGCGTCGATAATCCTTTGAAGGGAAGAAAGAAGTGCTCACAGACTTTAAGAGCGCAATCAGCAGCTACTCCATGAAATCGGAGCAACAGGGTTTAAAACCTTTCTCAAGGATAGCGGTTTGCCTGAGCGAACCGCCAAACACCTGTTGAAACCTAATTCACGGAGTAACAAATCTGCCAACAGAAAACAGGTATTCACTGGTCAACGAACCAACCGTTTCACTTACTTCCCAATGCGGGGAGGTTCACGGAAGGCAACTGCAAAAAAGAGAATTCCAATGGACACAGTAAGGATAAAGATGTAAGCAACGTTTTCCATATCAAAAATTCCTAGCTACTCAATCAACATCAGTTTACCAAGCCAAAAGTTAAGAGGGATCTACAAACTTCACCAGAAAGCTCCAGTAACCAGAAAGCTCCAGTAAACAGTTGTAAACCCCTCCCCTCCAAAAAAACTAACGGATGGTACTAGATAGGCTCTGCACGACGAGTAGTCTTGTCACCCACTTTCTGGTAAAAGCCCCACTCGACCTGCTCTTCTGAAAGATCGGGGTCGATCCCAGCAAACACATCGCGGAAAATCGTGCGAGTTCCATGCCAGATGTGCCCAAAGAAGAAGAGCAAAGCAAATACTGCATGACCGAACGTAAACCAACCTCTTGGACTGGTGCGAAATACCCCATCAGACTTCAGAGTTTCCCGATCAAATTCAAATGGCTCACCCAATTGGGCTGCGCGGGCATAGCGCTTCACTGTTGCCGGATCCTTAAAGGTTTGACCCGATAAAGCTCCACCATAGAAACTAACCGTCACACCGGTCTGCTCAAAACTGTACTTAGACTCTGCCTTACGGAAAGGAATGTCAGCCCGAACAACTCCATCCTTATCTGTTAGAACAACCGGGAAGTTCTCGAAGAAGTTAGGTAAGCGCCGCACAAAAAGCTCCCTACCTTCCTTATCTTTGAAAACCGGGTGTCCTAACCACTGCTGAGCAATCCCGTCTCCCTTATTCATGGGACCCGTGCGGAAAAGCCCACCTTTAGCAGGGCTGTTGCCAACGTAGTCATAAAATGCCAGCTTCTCAGGAATAGCTGAGTAAGCCTCTGCCAACGAAGCTCCATCTGCCAGGCTTGCCTGAACACGCCGCTCAATCTCCTGCTTGAAGTAGCCACTATCCCACTGATAACGGGTTGGGCCGTATAACTCAATTGGCGTTGCAGCACTGCCGTACCACATTGTGCCAGCCACCACAAAAGCGGCGAAAAATACAGCAGCAATACTGCTTGACAGAACCGTCTCAATGTTCCCCATCCGTAACGCTTTGTAAAGCCGTTCAGGCGGGCGAACACTCAGGTGGAATAAGCCTGCAATAATGCCAACGATTCCAGCGGCGATGTGATGAGCCACAATTCCCCCAGGGTTAAAGGGGTTAAACCCAGAGGGCCCCCACTCAGGTGCGACTGGTTGCACACTTCCTGTCAAACCGTAGGGGTCAGATACCCACATCCCCGGACCATAGAGACCAGTCAGATGGAATGCTCCAAATCCAAAGCAAAGGAGCCCAGACAAAAAGAGATGGATACCAAACATTTTTGGCAGGTCCAGGGCTGGCTCACCGGTACGAGGATCCTGGAAAAGTTCCAAATCCCAATATACCCAGTGCCAGACAGCTGCCAAAAACAAGAGGCCCGAAAGAATGATGTGGGCAGCAGCTACTCCCTCAAACGACCAAAAACCAGGATTAACTCCCGTTTCGCCAGTAATACTCCAGCCTCCCCAGGAACCTGTGACACCCAGACGAGCCATAAAGGGCAGCACAAACATGCCCTGACGCCACATTGGATTCAACACAGGATCGCTAGGGTCAAAAATAGCCAACTCATACAGCGCCATTGAACCGGCCCACCCTGCAACTAAGGCAGTGTGCATCAGGTGGGTTGCGATAAGCCGCCCTGGATCATTGATCAGGACGGTGTGTACTCGATACCAGGGTAGCCCCATCGACTACGCTCCTCCTTTAACTAGCTCTAGTTCAACGCTTTCTTAAGCATTTTATTAAAGCGACGGACATTGATAAATTTACCAGGTCCGTAGCTCCTTTAACCTCGCACTCCTCAACATGGTTTCTAACCCAGCCTTTTAGGAGACCGAGACAACCACTTAACAGTACGTTGATGAAAATGAAAGTGTATAAAGAAGTGTATACATTGGGAGAGCCCATTGCAAGCAATTTGTAGTCTCCCGCCAGAGTTCTCAAAGTGGTTACACGAAATGTCTGAGTCCTTATGGTCGCGCGATCGCGCGATCACCCCAGTGGCCATGTAAAATAAAGGAATCTAACATTTTGTTAAGAGAGAGACTTGCGCTGCTTGGGAGCCAGATCGATATAGGAGCTAACCAATGACCACTACAGGCGAAGCAAAGACCAACAGGAGCCAAACGATGACGACCATTAAATTCTTAAAGGAAAATAAAGAGGTCGTCGTTGCCGATGGGGCCAATCTCAGATTCAAAGCCCTGGAGAACGGAATTGACCTCTATAAACTAGTGGGCAAAATGATGAACTGCGGTGGGTATGGTCAGTGTGGCACCTGTATTGTAGAAGTTGCAGAAGGGATGGAAAATCTCTCTCCCCGAACTGAAGTTGAAAACCGCAAACTGAGAAAGAAGCCCGAAAACTATCGGCTGGCTTGTCAAACTCTGGTTCATGGTCCAGTCAGCATTGTGACGAAGCCCTAAAAAGGAACCGGCAGTGGTATCCTAATTCTTGTTGACACTGAGGTTAATACAGGCAGGTCTTATGCAAGTCAATGAGCTGGGTTTCATCGCAAGCATTCTATTCGTCCTGGTTCCGTCTGTCTTCCTACTGATTCTCTACATCCAAACAGCTAGCCGACAGGCTAATAATGATTCCTAAGGAAAAGTCTGATGCCGGGTTGCATTAAAAGCGCTGTGGGTTCACTCCTTCAGCGCTTTACTTTGTTAAGCTCATGGCAGGTCGTTGTTCTGAGAAAAACTAGGCGGCATGGACGATTTCTCACCGTCATGAAGGAACTGAAAATTGGCAAGTAGGTTTTGGAGCTTCATTCTGTGGATATAGGGCCATCCTCCACTTGTTTCAATATCCCTTAGCAGGTTGTAAAGTGCCTGTCGATTGTCTGGTAGGGAATCTTGAAACAAACTGTCTCGAATTTCCTGATGCAAACTTTCTAGCAGCCTTAACAGGGCTAAAAGTGCCAGACTGTCCCCTCGCCGCTCTTCGGCTAACTCCCGAATATTGCTAGCCAACGCTCTCAATCTAAGCTCCAGCGGCTCTGCTTTGAAACAATTTCCTTCACTCATTCGGAAAGCCTTATTAAGTATCGTTAAAAATCCAATGTACCTGGAGAACTTGTTCAGCGCAGCTACTTTTACCTAATCTTCTTTCGAAAAATATGAAGAATAAACCTCTCCGGCTTTCTGAGAAGAAAGGGCGATTGCCCCTTAACAATTCGAAACTTTTCAAGCGTTCTCTTTAAGAATGTCTCCACCACAAAAGGGGCAATTTCTTCTCTAAAACAGGGGAATGGCGACATTGCCATGTAGAATGCTTTATGAAACCTTTGTTAAATCATTCCGGGAATCACAAGAATACTTAGTCAGATGTGGGACGTGGTTCAACGTGTCTTTAGCTCTTCGAGAGTTGCCTGAAGCTGGTGATCAATGGATGCTCTTCAGCATTCTTCGTCTAGTGTTGCAAACACTAAATTTTGCAACATGGGGGGTTTGGGGCTCCACCCCTACAATCCCAACAAAACGAAAGTTTTGCTGTACTAGCCTTTGTTGAAAGGCAGGCTTTGCCTCTCAATGGCTGAGGATCTTTGAAGCCCGACTCTAAATTGCCCTGGCAGAAAATTACTTAGCGTTGATATTCGAGGTTGTTCATGAGGTACCGCGCTCTAATCGTTGCACTTCTGGCATTCTGCTTCAGCTTTTTAACTGCCTGCGCTGAGAGTCCAGCCTTAAGCAGGGAGACGATTACGACTTATGACCAGATGAAGGGGACGGGTTTAGCCAATACCTGTCCCCAATTGGATGAAACGGCCCGTGGGTCAATTCCTATCGATCCGAACAAGTCCTACTCCATTACCAATCTCTGTCTTCAGCCAATCAGCTACCTGGTGAAGGAGGAGGCTGAAAATAAGCGGCAGAAGACAGAATTTGTTCCGGGCAAACTAATGACTCGCTATACCTCTTCTATCGAAGGCGTATCAGGCCAAATTAAAGTTAACTCTGATAAGAGCCTGACATTCATTGAAGAGGATGGTCTTGACTTCCAACCAATCACCGTTCAACTTCCGGGCGGCGAACGAGTTCCTTTCCTGTTTACGATTAAAAATCTGGTCGCAACCACCCAGCCTGGACTAACCAGCATCAATGGTTCAACTGATTTTGAAGGAACATTCAAGGTTCCTTCTTACCGAACCTCCAATTTTCTAGATCCAAAGGGTCGTGGTCTGACTGCTGGCTATGACAGTGCTGTCGCTCTCCCTTCCCAGGCAGACAGTGAAGAACTGGTTAAGGAGAATATAAAGCGATTCCAACTGGATAAGGGTAAGATTTCGCTTCAGGTCTCTAAGGTTGATCCAACTACCGGGGAGATTGCTGGAACTTTTGAAAGTGAGCAGCCTTCCGAAACCGATATGGGTTCCCATGCAGCGAAAGATGTAAAGATTCGAGGAATTTTCTACGCTCAGGTTAATGCAAAGCCAAAATCTGCGGTGAAGGCAGCGAAGGCTACCCCTGCAAAAGCTCCAGAGCCATCTGAAGTAGAAGATTCATCTTTTGAAGAGTAGTGGGCTGGTGGCAATCACCAAATAGCAAGATTCTATTCCAGGGGCTTTCAGCCCCTTTTTTAATGGCTATTCTTCAACAGGTTCTACGTAAAATCAAGGAGGTTCTTTAAGCCTCTTTCATTCATCAATACCGAATATATAGCAGTCCTAAATCAGTCGTAAGATGAAGAGGCTTTGTGAAAAAGGGTTTCTGCGGAATCCTTTCTCACAATCCAGATAGGATCGCTATAGAAAGCGTTGATTTTCAAAAAAACATTTACAATGTTGAAGACTTTAGCCTTCAATCTTTAGTTGGCTTTTTTCTGGGATTCCGTAGAAATGCGGTTGTTTGAGGTCTGGATTAGGGAATAAGTTTGATTTGCAACGGTAGGAAACTAACGCTAATCCATCAGTTCTTCGGGGCATTCGCATCTATTATCTACTAACTTCACCTCATCCTTTTTACAATTTACTGATTGATTGTTTGTGTTTCTGGTACGACTTGAAGTCCTTCAAGGATTGTCTTCACGAGGCTATAGTTTCTGGTTGTATTTCCTTGTTGATCTGTGTAAAAGCTGAATTTAGATAATCTGGTCACTGCTCTACCGACTGAAATTCGTCATGCCTACGACAGCTAATTATGAACTGAAAAGCGAGAGCTTACAGCTTTTGCGTGAGTATCACAACTCGCCTGATCCTAAACTTCGCAATCGATTGGTAGAACTTAATTTTGGACTTGTTAGAAAGGAAGCCCATCATTGGATCAACCAGTGCAACGAGAGCTACGAGGATTTGCTTCAAGTAGGGTCTATTGGTTTAATTCGAGCAATTGAGCGGTTTGACATGTCGAAAGGACATGCTTTTAGCTCTTTTGCTATTCCCTATATTCGAGGAGAAATTCAACACTATCTGCGGGACAAAAGCCCTTCTGTGCGAATTCCTCGACGCTGGCAAACGCTTCAGCGTCAGGCCACGTGTACAATTCGTAAATTGCAGGTTGAACTGAAGCGCCAACCAACCGATCTAGAGGTTGCAAGGGCATTAGAGATTGCTGTAGAAGAGTGGCAGGAAATCAAGTTGGCCTGTCAGAACCGGGCGCTGTTGAGTCTGGATGCTCCCGTCCGAGATGAAGAAACAGGGGCTTCTTCTTTAGGAGAGTTAGTGCCCGATAACCGTTATCGCAGTTTCCAGTTGGCGCAGGAAGATCAGATTCGGTTGCAGCAATCTTTGATTCAATTGGAAAAGCGAACGCGCGAAATCTTGGAGTTTGTTTTTCTCTATGACCTGACCCAAAAAGAGACTGCTGATCGCCTGGGTATCAGTGCTGTTACTGTTTCTCGTCGGGTCAAGAAAGGACTAGAAAAGCTGCAAAAGCTAATGGTCGGGGCAGAAGATTAGTGGCGCTCTGGTAAAGAACTGTTTTCTGAGAGCATTCTAGAAACGAGGCTCTGGCTCCTTGAAACCCTGATTCCCTCCCCTTCGAGGATTGCCACAAAAAATTGACAACCCCTGTTTCCTGACCCCTTAAGTCAGCTCTTCTGGCTAACAGATCCTGCATTGAGCACCAAAGTTTTCATGGCAGTGGTAGTTCAATTGTTAACTATTGATGCAATCTATGTCAGTGGGGCCTGATTCTCTGGTAGATCTTTCACCTGAAGATATAAAACATTCTTGAGACTGAGGAGATAGACAATTGTTTACCTCTACTTTGTTTGCTGTTGCTGCCAGATCGGCTGATTGGAGCCCGCTTGTTGGACTTGTGATGATTGTCTGCAATATCTTGGCGATCGCGATTGCCAGACAGACGGTACAAAAGCCTAATGTGGGTCCTGAAATGCCATCTTCCAATCTGTTCGGCGGTTTTAGCGCACCTGCCGTTATAGGAACTCTGTGCTTTGGTCATATTCTTGGAGCAGGGGCGGTTCTGGGTTTGACCAACTTGGGCGTGCTTTAGACTGAGCTGACAAAAATCTGTTTCTTGAACCTTTGCTTGAAGCAAAAGTCAGGGTACGAACCCTGGCTTTTTTATTCCTCTTCTCGCTCTACGAGGATAATGTTTTCCGTCACCTTTTCAAAGGTATCGTCGTGGCTGATGACAAAGAGTTGACGGAAGGTTTTGATGTTGGCGATCGCATCTGCCAGGCTTTCCCGGCGGGGTCTGTCCATATTGGTGGTGGGTTCGTCGAAAAAGGCCACATCAATATCGGCCAGAACTTTCAGGAGTGCCAGCCTGACGGCCAGGGCTGCACACATTTGCTCGCCACCAGATAGATTAATAAACCGACGGGAATGGGCCCCCTCCTGCACCACAATTTCGTAGTCCCGTGTCCATTCCAGGCTGACGTTGGCCCGGTTAAGCAGTTCTCGAAACAGATGATCAGCTTCTCTGGAAATGGTTTGAACGTAGCGTTCGGTAATGCGAGGACCAGCCTCTTTGTACGCCTTACGGGCAAACTTGATGAACTTTTCAACTTTGCGTTTTTGCTCCAGGGTTGACTTTGCCTGCGATCGCTTCGCTTGAATGGTCTTCAAACGAGCTAACTGTTCGTCGAGGCTGTCCAGATACTTCTGCATGTCAGGCAGGCGGGCACTAAGGGCAACCTGCTGAACTTTTGCCTGCTGGTAGGTAGTCTGAACAGATTGAAAGTGGACTGGATCGAAGGATTGGGTGAGGCGATCGTGCTCTTGTTGAACCTGGGCTGCCTCCTGTTTTAAGGTCTGGAGCTGATGGGTCGCTTCTTCAAGTTGCTTTTGCCGCTCATTGCGAGTATTTGCCAGTTCTCGATAGGCCAGATATTCTTGATAGGCGGCTTGATGCTGCTCCTTCAGGGATTGTTGGGTCTGCATCGCTGCTGCCAAATTGGCAAATTCGGTGAGCTGGGTATCGACCCTGGCGACTTTCTGTTGAATTTCTGTAACTGAAGCGTTTACCTGTTGAAACTGTTGCTGCAAATCTGGCCATAACTCTAGTTTTTGAGCCAGCAACCGGGTCTGACCACGGGGGTCATTGAGAGCCTGCAATTTACTTTCAACCTGTACTAACTGCTGTTTTAGAAGGGGTTCTGCCGCCAGTTTAGTTTCCAGTTCCGCTAAACTCGCCTGCAAATGCTTGAGTTCGCCTTCCAGTTCCCGTTGCCGGGTCAGCAGGTTCTTTAAGGTCGAACATTCGGTCTGGTACCCCCGCAGAGTTTTCAGTTCTGTCTGGATGGTTTTAAGTTGTTGCTCCAGGGTCGCTGTACAGGTTTGTTCTGCCAGGTCTTTGAGAATGGTGTGGAGGGCGGTGGTTAATTGCTGTTGCCAGTCTGCACCGCTGCGCAGAGCCTGGATCGCTAGGTCCAGAGCATCGCTCCAGAGGGGAAGGGTTTTTTGTAGCTCTTGCAAAGTCTCTTCTGCATGTTGGGCCTGAGACAGGTAGCGATCGCTCCTCTCCTTTGACTGATCCAGGATTTGCCGCAAATCGGCTTCAAATTGAGTTGCTGCTTCGATGCGACTGAGTTGTTGCTGAAGGCGGTGTTGCTGCTGCTCCAAAATCGGAATTTGCTGGATAGAAGATTCTAGAGCCCGAAGGCGAGAAATTTCTGTTTCTAATTGGGAAAGCTGGTTTTGCCGTTCTGTCTGCTGCTTTTCCTGGGTCTGAATCGTCTGGTGCCAGCCTGCAAGCATTTGCAACTGCTGGCTGAGACTCTGGCGTTGTTGTTCCAGATCAGTTTGATGGCGCGTTTGGGGTTCCAGTTGTTTAATTTGCTGTTCAGCAGTGGCGAGCTCCTCCAGTTGATGGGTAAGGGTTGCCAGTTGCGTTTTGCGATCGCCCAACAACACCTCGTACTGCCGCTTTTCCTGCTGCAACCGTTGCTCAACCTGCCACTGTTGCTGAAGGACTTGAAAGGTTTCTTCCGCCTGGACGAATGTCTGATAGGCTTCCCGATTTTCTGTACAAACAGCAGCGGCTTGTTCTGCTTGTCTCAAATCTGCCTGTAAACGGGTAATGGTTTCCAGGTGTCCCTCAATCCGTTCGGTCAGGCGTTCTAGTTGGGATTGATAATGCTGAATCTGGGCTGCCTGGTCAGCCAGTTGGGTTTGTTCTACCTGAAGTTGGATCAACTGGCCCTGAAGCTGCCGTAACTCGGTTTGCACCTGTTCAATTTCCTGGTGCTGCGCCTCACGTTTCTGTTGCAGGGGGATCCACTCTTCCAGCTCTTTGTCATAGCTGGCAATCTCTCGCTCTAGATTTTCGATCAGGCTTCTGGCGTATTTTTCCAGGTCACCCATCTTTTTCCAGGTTTGCTGATACTCCTCAACCCTGAGGATTTTGTCGAAGATGGGCTTACGATTCTCCTTTGTCAGTAGAAAATCTGCGGTAAAGGTGCCCTGCGGAACTCCAATAGTGCTGGCAAATAGTTTACCCAGATCGGTTCCGGGGGCGACTCCTAGATGTTGCCGCAGCCAGGGTAATACTTCTTCCTTGATGCGGCTGTAGGGTAGACGCTCGTTGAGCTGGGGATCATAAAGGGTATAGCCTTTTGTCGTGCAACGCTGGATTTCGTAGGTGCGCCCATCCTGGTTAGATACAAAAGAAACCGACACTTGAGCGCTTGTAGCTCCATTGCAGATCAGGTCTTCTTTGGTGTATCCGCCGATGTAGTCAAACAAAACCCAGGCGATCGCTTCCAGAATGCTCGACTTGCCCGCGCCATTTTCGCCAAAGATGGCATTAATTCCCGGCTGAAAAGAGAAGTGACGCTCACGATGTCGTTTAAAGTTCTTTAGCGTAACTGAAAGGATTTCCATGCAGTGACTACCAGTACTAGGATTGGCACTCAGATAGTTTGCCCGAAAGAAAGATAAATGCAATAGAACACATGTACTAATATTGAAGCAGAAAATTTCCTGGACTGAAAAACTGGACTGAAAAACACTTAGACAATACTTAATACTCGATCCCCGGTTGGGCTTTCACCCCCTGCTCCCGAAAAGGATGTTTGACCAGGGTCATTTCGGTGACCAGATCGGCACGGTCAATTAATGCTGGAGGCGCACCCCTGCCCGTCAAGATAACATGGGAATGGTCAGGCTTTTGTTCCAGCCCCAATAACACCTGATCAACGGTCAGATAGCCATGTTTTAGGGCAACGTTGACTTCATCTAGTAAGATCAGCCTGAAGTCGGCGTTGCCAATGAAAGTGAGGGCTTTTTCCCAGGCGGTCTGTGCCATCTGAGTGTCCCGTTCTCTGTCCTGCGTTTCCCAGGTAAAGCCTTCCCCCATAGCATGGAATTCCAGTTGGGGCGGAGCACCACTCATACTTACAGTCCAGGATTGGAAGGCTGCTTTTTCGGCAGGTTCCCAGGCTCCTTTGATGAACTGGACGATCGCCACCCGATAACCATGCCCTAGCGATCGCAGCACCATCCCCAATGCTGCCGTGGTTTTCCCTTTGCCATTGCCTGTATGCACAATGATCAGTCCCTTTTCGCCAGTCATTCCGGCTAAACGCTGCTCCTGCACCTGCTTGCGCCGCTGCATTTTCCTGCGGTAGCTTTCCTCAGCAGGGGGGCGATCGCGCCTCTCTTCTCCGTTACTGACTGGCTCAAAATCTAAATCATCCATTTCTGGTACCCCTTTCTTGTGGATGCTGGCGGAGGCAATAGGCGGGCAACCAGCAAAAAGGCAAGCTGTGAAATCTACTCAAACTTAAACAGGCTGGGCTGCTCTTTGACCATCTCTAACCGCGCCATGTCTCCCTGATAGTTTTCGTTAATCAGCTTCGCTCGTTGCTTCAAGTGCTTTGGTACATAGCAGAGGTCAACTGGCAACCCGTGGTATACCATAAACTCTGCAAGTTGGTCAGAATGGATGAAAATACGTTCCTGATGGAGGCGTTGCAGAATTTCGGGAAATGTATGCCAGCGGGCGGATTGGGCAAGCGGCTGAGATTGCTTGGCGGTTGAAGACTTGCCGGAGGAACTGTTTGACATGGACAGGCGATGCAGCGAATAGAAGGGCTTGATGCGTCCTATGACACGCAATAGCTTCATTCATTTTGCACAAATGTCATTTTGCACAAATGCTATAAGGATGGAGCCATGCTAATACCTGCTGCCATCAATCATTGCGTATCCTCTCAACAGATGCAACCAACCAGCTCTAAGCCATCAAGGAATTTCGCCAAAAGCCACCTTTTGTTAAAAAAAATCCGTAGTTCTATTGAGAAGCTTTGAGATATTGGTGCTAGATTGGTAGGGTTGGTGTCTGAAGGTTATCTGAGAGAATTGAGACCTCTTACCCTGACTGGATACCATTTGCTCTGGTATCTGGAAATGAAATTAAAGCGGAAACGGCAGTGTGACCCGGCACTATCCTGGGCCGATCGGTGTGAAGCACCCAGTATGACCTGACCGACCTGTAACTTGAGGTTCGCAACTCGTTGGAATTGGTTTGATAGCATCCATCCGGGCTTTGGCCTTTCCTCAATCTTGCGAACTCGGTCGGTCAAGTTCTCTTCAGGAGAATTTTTTAACTAAATATCCAAGAGCAGAGTTGCTTGTTTGTAGGTATAAGGTTCGCTGAATGGCATTCATTTGTCGTTCTGCCGATCCCGAGCGTCAGGTTCTGGTAAGGACAATCCTGAAGGATTGCAGACACTCTGCTGTCCCAGAGTTCTACCAATCAGAACGTGTCTGCTGCTTAACCTGCTTACCCAGGCAGGAAGGCTGCGTGAGACACGGAAGGCTGGCTTTACCAGGGAACATCCCAGCGGCGCTGCCTGGTGCAGTAGCTGTCCTGTGTGCGCGGGAGGATATTTATCCCTGGGGATGCCAATGTTCACTTCTTCAACCCTATTTATGCTGTCCATTCTTCTCGGAGTGCAAAGATGTCAAAATTGCTCAGCCACAAAATCGCACCCTCCCCCATGCCTGCGGAGATCGGTGTTGTTGATTTGATTGATGGATACTTTACAGCCTATAACTCTGCCCGCCTGCGGGAGATTTGCCACCTGTTGAGCCGTGAAGTGATGCAGGAAGGCGTCACGGTGGGAATGAGTTTATCTGGCGCTATGACCCCAGCCGGTTTTGGTATATCGGTGTTGGCTCCCCTGGTGCGTAACGGCTTTGTGGACTGGATGATCAGTACGGGGGCAAACCTTTATCACGATATGCACTACGGATTAGGCCTGGAACTATATTCCAGCAGCCCTTTTCTGGACGATGTGAAACTGCGTCAGGAAGGACGAATTCGCATCTATGACATTGTTTTTGAGTACGATGTGTTGTTGGAGACCGACGCATTTCTGCGGGAAATTTTGAAAGCGGAACCGTTTCAGAAGCGTATGAGCACGGCAGAGTTTCATTACCTGCTGGGTCAGTATGTGCGGGAGGTTGAAAAGCAATTGGGTGTCAAGAATTCCTGTCTGCTGGCAACAGCTTACGAGTGTGGTGTTCCAATCTACACTTCCTCACCGGGGGACAGTTCCATTGGCATGAATGTGGCGGCGATCGCTCTGGAAGACTCTCAACTGGTACTCGACCCCTCTCTGGATGTGAATGAAACCGCTGCGATCGCCTATACTGCCCGTGAAACTGACACTCCTGGTATAGAAGGCAAGAGCGCAGCCTTGATTATCGGTGGTGGCAGTCCCAAAAACTTTTTGCTGCAAACCCAACCCCAGTTACATGAGGTGCTGGGACTGGAAGAGCGGGGACATGACTACTTCATTCAGGTAACCGATGCCCGCCCTGACACTGGTGGACTGTCTGGTGCAACCCCCAGCGAAGCAGTGAGTTGGGGCAAGGTAGACCCTGAAGAGTTACCCAATACTATCGTTTGCTATACAGACAGCACGATCGCCCTACCGATTATGACCGCTTACGTGATTAGTCAATGCCAACCGCGGCCTCTAAAGCGGCTCTATGACCGGCGTGCTGAAATGCTGGCAAAACTGAAGGCTGATTACGAAGCGGCCAAAGCCAAGCCTGCTTATCTGGCTTCTACCCCAATTCCGGTAATCGAGCCAGAACGAGAGTTGGTAGCAACCTATCCCTGCGGCACTCCGATTCGTAACGGGCACCGAAGAAGTTAATAGAAGAATAGGGAACAGAGGGGTGGCTCACCCCTCTACCTTTCATTCCCCCAACTCCAATCCCTCTCCCCTGGCCCCTTCCCCCTAACTGCCTGGTTTTCCAGCTAAGCATGTTCATTAACCTGTTCCTGCAACCAGGGGTCAATGGGCTGTCCATCTTTACGGCGTAGTTCAATTTCCACCACCATCACCTGGCCCGATTCCGGTGGGGCTGGTCTTTGGTGGAAGAAAATATCATAGGCGTTTGGGTCTTCGTTGCGCTCTTTCAACCATTCCTGCACCTTCATTGTGGCGAAGAGTGATTGCCCCTGCTCAAACATCCGAGTAATTTGCATTTGCAGGGTGTAAGGGTTAAATCGAGGCATGATGAATACTCCTAATATTCACTCCTGTTGCCTGTCGCCTTTATCGCCGATCTGAGGAAAATAACCCAAGCATCGGTCCTAGAATCGCGCCGAAGACGAATCCACCAGCATGGGCCCAGTAAGCAATGCCTCCTTCTTCCATATTTATTTGGGCATCAAGGCTGGCGACGCCGTAGAACGCTTGTTGCACAAACCAAAGGCCAAGAAAAACAAAGGCTGGAATGTGAATGGGGATGATAATAAACCCCAGGGGAAGTAGGGTAAGAATTTTTGCTCCGGGAAAGCGGAGGATGTAGGCACCCATAACACCTGCGATCGCCCCACTTGCCCCTAGCGAGGGGATGGTTGAATAGGCTGAGAAAAACCATTGAGTCAGGGCAGCAAGTGCGCCACAGGCGAGGTAGAAAAAGAGATACCGGAAGTGACCCAATTTATCTTCAATGTTGTTGCCGAAGATTGACAGAAACAGCATGTTTCCAATGATATGCAAGAAGCCACCGTGTAAAAACTGTGAAGTAAACAACGTCATCCACGGTGCAACAGTTGGCTGATAGGTTAATTGCCCAGTAAGACTTTCCGTAAATGCCAAGGGAACTAGAGCCCACGTCATGAAAAACTGTTTCAATTCTTGCGGTGTGAGGGTTAACTGGTAAATAAAAACTCCGACGTTAATAACGATCAGCCCATAGGTCACAAATGGGGTAATCCGGGTTGGATTGTTATCACGAATGGGAACCACAACCTTTTTCCTCGCAGTTGTTAAATGTTGGGCTATAAACCGGGTTCTTCGAGCTTGCCAGTAAAAAAGAGTACCTTGGGCTATTCTTGCATCTCAAACAAAATCTGTGGAACATTGACGAACATTGACTTAGTTTCAGGATAGGCGACGCTTATACCAATCGATTATGAAGCGTGAGGCTACATTCTCCGCTAAAAGCCTGTGGGGCAAAGCTTTCAGCAATTGAATAACGCTCATGCTCATCTTTGATTGGTATTGCCTGCAACTTTTTGGGGAGAGAACCATACCATGAAGGATTAGCACTATAGCAGTAGTCTCAATAGAGAGATTGTATTTTGACGCAAAACATCCCCCCTTGAAGGCTCAAGGGGGGTCGGGGGAAACAATAGGTTAGGCGAAGCAAGAAATCTGACAACCTTACCAGCCTTTTTTCGATTGCTCTAAGACATAGGTTGCTACATCTTCAATTTGCTCTGGACTCAATCGACTACCGAAGGCAGGCATCGCATTTTTGCCTTTGGCTACCTGGGTTTTGATTGCCTCTAGAGAGTCCATTCCGTATTTCTCCAGGGCTTCTTTCTTAAGAGTTTTGTTGGCGATAATTACGTTGTTACCGCCAACGTGGCAGGCTGAACAATTAGCATTAAAAATCTTTGCACCATTATTCAAATCTGCCGCCCTGACTGGCTGAGTAATAAAAATAACAACCAGTGCGATCGTCAGCCCAACCAGCGCATAAAACGTTTTCAAATAGGTTCTCCCCCGTCTAAGGTAAAGCATAGGCATGAAATCATGCAGACATCTGGATAATAGGCTCTCCATCATAGGCTCTCCAACAAGTATGGATCACCCCTGTCAGGAGAGGAGAACCTGCCAATCGACCACTCAGGAAAGTTAGCCAACAATCAGCTTACCCACCATTCCAGCACTCCGGTGAGGCGCGCAAAAGTACGTGTACTCGCCAGCAGGAGCATCCTTGGGAATGGTTACCTCAAATCCTGAGCCGGGGGTCATCTCCATGTTCTGATGAGAGAGGGATTTTGCCAGGGCCTTATTCTTACCGGGAATGGCAGTGTCATCAAAAATGACGTTGTGGGGAGGAACTTTGTTAACAACAAACTGCACCGTATCACCAGGCTTGACATTCAACTTGTCCGGTTGGAATACAAGCATGCCATTATCGCCACCCATTTTGACGGTGTAGGATGCTGCCACAGCAGGCGAAGCAGACAGGAAAAAGTTACTGATTACTAATAGCGCAGCAACCAGGGTGAGGCAAATGCTTCTCGCAGCGGAATTGAACAGTTTCATGGTTTCCTTCAAGGTTTATGCTTACATACACCTCAAGATTTTAGAACAAATCTTCGACAGCTTGTCGAAGATTCTCTTACTCACCCTGAATGGTTTCTGTGGCCCAACCGGGAGCCACCTGTGCGGCTCGCAGGATAAACCCGGCCAGGTTTTCGATTTGTTCCTGGGAAAGCCAGCTTTCTGGCACTTTGCGACACCAGATGGTTTCTTCACTGCCGTCGTAAGTCATGGGCCGTCGCAAATAAGTCACCAATCCATTAATGGTGTCCCGTCGTGGGGTGGCTCCATGCAAAGCATCCAGAGAAAGAGACACGATTGGATTTGGGATGGTTGTTCCACCCACATGACAGTTTATGCAGTTGCGTAGAAACAATCGTTTGCCTTCGGATAGCTCTTCTGCGGAGAACAGCCGGGTTTGTTGCTGTTCATTCACTTCTAGAGGAATCGGATCGGTAACTTTCAGGTAGCGGGTAACGTAGGGGTCGATCGCCGCCCATGCTGGATCGCTGGCAATCGCAATTTGCCCCCAGAAAACACAAACGGCAAGTAGTAGACGAAACCAGAGGGAAAGTTTATTCATTAGATTGTGAAGGATGGGATTTTGATTGTGAAGGATGGGATTTCAAGAAACGCATTTAATCAAAGAAGACCTTAGACTCCGGAGTGGGCAAAGTAAAAGCCCAACGATCAATCCAGAGTCTAAAGTCAATGTCAACCGTTTGGAGGTATTTTTTAGATTGCTTAGTAGTAGACTTTGCCACCACCCCACTTTTCACCAACAACCTTGGGCTGAAGCAGGATATGGCCTGCGATCGCTACCAGATCTTCTCTGGTCAGGTTGCGCATTTCGGGGAATGTGTCCTTACTCTTCAGGCTGGGGTGGACTTCGGCGATCGAATCAATCCCATCGTAACTGGTTGGATTTTCCATAAAATCCACCAGCGCTTCAATGTTATTACGAGGTGGGGTTGCCAGCGCCAGGGATTCGGGATCAAGCCCAATGTTAGGGTCAGTTTTCGTGCTTCCACTGGCATGGCACTGAGCACAGGCGTATTGAAATAATCGTTTCCCTTCCTTAACTTGCTTCAGGCTCAAAACAACTGTGTCACCTTTGTCATTGAGTGGAACCGTCCGGGTGGTGGCATCTAGTTCAGCTGCCGCGACGCTGCCCACAAACATATGAAAAGCGAAAAATACAGTGGCTAGAGCAAGCCAAATGTATCTTTTAAGCATGGTTCTCCTTAAGTGTGGCTCAGGGTATCTGGGTATCAATGATGATGGCGGACTCAATCTGCTGAACCTGGTATATGACGGATCTGAAAGACCCTATTGTGAAATTCACCTGGTGAGATTGAGTCCTGTCAATATCAATATCATGCCACTGAGCGTACCCTTTCCCAAGCCCAATACCAGACCTCTTAGGGAAATCGTTGGAGGGTGCTGATGGATGGGGTTTTGAGTAACTTACAGTTTTTTTCCAGTTGAATTAGCCACACTCTTTAAGGGCGTAGGGGTTAGGGACCAGGGGTTAGAGCTTATGCATTTGAAACTCGCTGTATCGTCATTAGAGCGGGATTGAGTTATGACTGAAGGTGAACCATGGAAGTTTGAAAGTCCTTCCCTGATGGGAAAGCCTTTTCACAATCCAAACAGGATCGCTATATGCCGTCGTTTCACCGTCGCCACTTTTTACAATTTGCAGGTTCAATGCTGGCAACACTGGGTTTAAGCCAGTGGGATGTTTACCAGCAGAGTCTTCGCTATGCAAAGGTACTGGCCCAGGGAACACCTCGCAAACTGGCTCTATTAGTGGGCATTAATGCCTATCCTGAAGGCAGCCAGTTCACCCCACTTCAGGGATGTATCACGGATGTAGATCTCCAGCGGCAATTACTCATCCATCGGTTTGGCTTTAACGCCAGGGATATTTTGACGCTGACCGATACCCAGGCAACCCGCCAGGGGATTCTGATGGCCTTTGAAGAACACTTGATTAAACAGGCAAAACCGGGGGATGTGGTGGTGTTCCACTATTCTGGACATGGCTCTCAGGTGATGGATCCAGAGCGGGACGAACTAGATGGTTTAAACAGCACCTTTGTTCCAGTGGATGGAGTTCTGCCACCAGGTTTTCCTGAACAAGGCGGCACGGTCAAAGACATTATGGGGCACACGTTGTTTCTGTTGATGAGTGCTTTGCCAACTGAAAGTGTGACGGTTGTGCTGGATAGTTGCCACTCCGGTGGAGGAATGCGGGGTAACTTGCGGGTGCGATCGCGCACTGGCGGGGCAATTCTCCAGGCTGACCCGGCAGAGTTTGAATACCAGAAACAGTGGTTGTCGCGACTGAACCTATCGCCCGCTGAATTTATCCAGCAGCGACGGTCAGGGGTGGCTAAGGGCGTGGTGATTGCCTCTGCCAAACGAGATCAGTTAGCAGCCGATGCTCCTTTTAGCGATTTCTATGCCGGAGCTTTCACCTATTTAATGACCCAATATCTCTGGCAAGAGCCGGGAACATCGGTGGTCAGCAGTGCCATTCCCAGAGTTGCCCGCAGCACCAACAAGGTCTCTTTCAGCAACCAGGAGCCCGTATTTGAGGTTAAACCGGGGAGTGGTTACGAGAAACAGTTAATTTACTTCACAACAAAGCAAACCGCTCCGGCAGAGGCGGTGATCATGAAAGTAGAAGGCGATCAGGCCGAACTCTGGTTGGGGGGACTCGATCCGCAAAGTCTGGCTGCATTTGACCAGAATGCCATCCTTACAGCAATAGACAGTAAAGGCGGCGAACAGGGGCAGGTCAAGCTGGAATCCCGCAGTGGTTTGGTTGGATGGGGAAAACTGTTGAAAGCCGCAAAACCAGGTGTCTTGTTGCAGGAAAAGGTGCGGGGTATTCCTACCGATTTGCCCCTCAAAATTGGACTGGATCCTTCCCTGGGTACGGCAGCCGTTCAGGCAAAACAGGCATTAGAAGCCATGAAGCGAATAAAACCTCTGCCACTTCAAGAAGGGGAGGTCCATTACATTCTGGGGCGAATGGGCGATCGCTACCAAACACTTTTGCAAAAAGCTGGAATCCAGAATTTACCGCCTGTGGATAGCGTTGGTTTGTTTTCCCCTGGTCTGGATATCGTTCCCGGTTCCTTTGGTGCTGCTGGAGAATCGGCGACTGATGCTGTGATTCGCTTGCAAGCTAAACTGAAGTCTCTCCTGGCTGCCCGAATTGTCAGGCTAACACTCAATACCAACTCTTCACGATTGAATGTGGCTGTTTCAATGACACCAGCAGGCAGGGACACTCAACTTATTGCCAGTACGTTTGCGGTGCGGGGAAGGGGGCAGGCGATCGCCGCCAACCCTCGACCCGTCAGCGACCCCAAACGGTTGCCCCTCGAAACGGCAATTCAATTTCGCATCACCAATAACGAACCGCGCGATCTTTACGTGAATGTGCTGGTAATTGACTCCACTGGGGAGATGGCAGTCATCTTTCCCAACCAGTGGACAGCAACCTCTGAAGTGATGAAAGTCGCTGCTGGACAAACGCTTCGCATTCCAGAACCAGAAAAGGATCGCTTTCAGCTAGTCACCCAGGAACCCAGGGGCACAACGGAAGTGCTGATTATTGCCAGCAGCACACCACTGGGTAATGCGTTGAAAGCCCTGCAAGGAGTAGCATCACGGAGTGGGCAATCGAGAGGACCCGTTGCCCTCAGCGACCCAACAGAAGTCATTGGTAGTATGCTGGATGACCTGGATGCAGGTACACGCAGCAGTGGCAGGAACTCTTCTCCGGGTAAAGGTGTACGAAGTGTGGACACCACTCAACTAGCGGCCCTATCGATTACATTTGAGGTGGTTTGAGAGAGAAAGGGTGAATGAGCAGAACGATAGGTGACTGTCGCCCGTCACCTTATCCCCCACCCGTCTCTATGGCTACAGCCATCCTTTCTTGAGTTTGAAAGGGGTGCAGGAGTTCCACCCCTGCTTGGGGGGAAGCCCCCACACCCCCTTGTTCATAACCTATTTGTGAAC
>JAIMBL010000089.1 GCA_023511615.1 Leptolyngbyaceae cyanobacterium HOT.MB2.61 | reverse complement strand
GGATGTAGGGGCTTCGCCCCCAGCCAGGGGTTCCACCCCTGCACCCCGTCCTAAGCGGTAGACCTAACAAGGTAATGATGAGCGGCGCCAGTCGCCATCATTAACAACTCAAAAATCATTACGATTTGGGCACTACCTCCTAAGCCTGGTGGCTAGCTATATCACCCATTTGGATGAGCCTGACTGGGGAAGTGGATGCGGTGTCAGGCGAAGTAGGTTAGAGGTATTAGAAACACGGATGAAATCCCATAGGGGGATTGAAATGTTCCCTTCCACTGATACTGACTTGCGTAATTCAAAAGTGACCGTTGATTTGAAAGTTAATAAGCCAGTCTTGCAGAAAGGTTGCAGGAAAATCGAAGTCCTGGAATTAAGGAAGTTACTGGCTCACTGGAATATCTACACAGGCTCTTGCTCCCATATTTTTGATGAACTGTTAGACAGCGCTGTGAGAAAGTTTCAACGCCGGGTCTTCTTAAAGGAGGATGGGATTGTTGGTCCGTTAACCTGGCAGGCGCTCTATACAGGTTCTCCCATCAACATGCCAGAACTAAAGATAGGGGCTTTTGGAGACGAAGTGACCCAACTTCAGCTTGCCCTTAAAGCAGCAGGGATTGAAGTCGGCGTTGTGGATGGCGTTTTTGGTCCACTGACAGAAAAGGCAGTGCGAAATTTTCAACGCCGAAAGGGACTGGTGGTCGATGGTATAGTTGGCCTCTCCACCTGGCGGACCTTAAGCAAAGTTTGCCGTTAGTGCAGACTTGCTCTATAGCTCTTTGAGTGCCCGTTGTAAGTCTGCATCTCCTTGCCCTTCAACGCGTTGACAAACCTGTTGCCATAGAATTTCATCTTGCTGATAAATGCTGAGAGCAGCGATCGCGACCCTCAGATGCGATCGCCCCTTCTGAAGTCGGGTCACTTCGAACGGTTCCCAACAACTCCAGGGTTTCCTCCAGCTTCAATGACTTTGGCATAACACAGAGGTTTAAAACTCCACTTCCTGAGGAGCCCGTGGAAACGGAATGACATCCCGGATATTGCCCATCCCCGTCATAAACTGCACCAGGCGTTCAAACCCAAGCCCAAAACCAGCATGGGGCACTGTACCGTAGCGCCGTAGATCGAGATACCACCAGTAGGACCTGGGATCGAGCCCAACATCCTGAATTCGCTTCTGCAAAACATCTAGGCGTTCTTCCCGCTGCGAACCCCCAATAATTTCGCCAATCTTGGGAGCCAGAATGTCCATCGCTGAAACGGTCTTGCCGCCCTCATCCAGGCGCATATAAAAGGCTTTAATTTGGGAGGGATAGTTGGTCACAATCACGGGCTTTTTAAAGTACTCCTCAGCCAGATACCGCTCGTGTTCCGACTGCATATCTAGCCCCCATTCCACCGGGTACTCAAACGTCTTACCCGATTTTTCCAGGATAGCAATGGCGTCTGTATAGGTTACCCGCGCAAACTCGTTGTTAATAATATTGTCGGCGGTTGCCAGTACGGAATTATCAATCCGCTGGTTAAAGAAGTCCATATCCTCAGGACAATGCTCCAGCACGTATTTAAAGATGTGCTTCAAGAAAGCTTCTGCCAGATCCATATCCCCTTCCAGGTCACAGAACGCCATCTCTGGTTCCACCATCCAGAACTCTGCCAGGTGGCGGGAGGTGTTGGAATTTTCTGCCCGGAAGGTGGGACCAAAGGTGTAGACATTACTGAAGGCCATCGCCATGATCTCAGCCTCCAGTTGTCCACTAACAGTCAGGTAGGCCTGTTTGCCAAAAAAGTCTTTCCCATAATCCACAGTTTTATCTTCCGTCAGTGGTACGTTGTTCAGGTCAAAACTGGTGACCGTGAACATTTCCCCCGCCCCTTCACAGTCGCTGGCACTGATGATCGGCGTGTGAACCCAGATAAAACCCCGTTCCTGAAAAAATTGATGAATGGCAGTGGCAGCCGCATTACGAACCCGAAAAACGGCTCCTAACGTGTTGGTGCGCGATCGCAAATGGGCAATTTCTCGCAAAAACTCAAAGGAGTGCCGCTTCTTTTGCAGCGGGTAGGTTTCTGGATCGGCTTCTCCATAAACAGTGATAGATTCTGCCTTCAACTCAATCCGTTGCCCCTTAGCAGGCGACTCTACCAGCATGCCTGAAATTTCCACCGATGCACCCGTATTCACCCGCCTGATGACTTCGGCATATCCCGGCACCGTTTGATTCACCACAACCTGCAACCCAGCCATGGAGGAACCATCATTCACTTCCACAAAACTGAATTCTTTCTGCTCGCGCTTGGTACGAACCCAACCCTGAATCGTTACCGTTTCATTGGGTTGTCCGTTGCGGAGAATGTCAAGAATGCGTCGAGTCATGGGGAATGGAGGAAATATGATAATTTACGCTGAATTTGAGTGTAGCGTTGTTTGTGTAGGAAAGAGCGGCAGGTGATGATTCAGCGGTGCGATCGCCTACTTCATGAGTGCACGATTAGTGCTCTGATGGATTCCGCTTGCAAAATTCCAATTAGCGTTCGGGTTACAAATTCCAGCTCCTGAGGAATAGGATGCAGAGGAAGATATTCCGTGATCTGACGGGCATCTCTGTGAAACATTCCAAATTTCCAGATCTCGCCTGTTGAAACTGCCCCATACAGGATAGGCATTGTATGGTTGATCCACTTGTCTAGCGCAATTAATTCAACCGCCAGTTGGGTAAAACCTTTCGTCAGATCTGATTGCTTGGCTTCAATAATCACCAGGTTTTAGGGGCTGGGAATATAGTAATCGAGCGACCCTTTGAGCCAGTTGCTGACACTGAGAGTGTACTCAATATGAAGAGGATAGTTGAGTTGATCGCAAATTTGATCAATCACTGGAAAGATGAGGGCTTCTCGCCATGACTGCTCGGTCGTTATATTAACTCGTTTCAAACGTCGCTTCAAGCTATCAGAAAGGGCAGGAAGCCATTCCAAAGGAGCTTCTGAGTAGGGTAGGTTAGCACTATCAGTACGGGTTAGAGTACATCCTAAATCTGCCAGAATGTCTTGAGGAGTGTAGGGCAGATCAAAGTATTGGCTAAACGTATAGGATTCCTTTGGGTCAAGAACTCTAGGCTGCATTTAGAGTAGCGATAAGGAGATAACGTCAGTCCTGCGATCGGACACTTCAGGTTCTTCCGGCTTGCCGGTGAAAGAGTATGGAGGGCGAAACTGAAGCAGAACTTTGGTAATTGAAGATTCTGTGGATTACTCACTGATTGGTAACCCAATTTGGGAGTTTTTTGAGTTCAATGCATTATTCGCTCTATGTTTTGCAATCAGGCCTCGCATCTCATTTCGTACTTCTTGCCACGATGCAAAATTGGCATGGATCTGCTCCTGGAAATCGTTTCCTTGAAGATAAACATTACCTTCATTATCAAACGCGACTTTCAAATCGTCCACTTTTACAAACGGTTCAAATTCGCGTGTTAAATGAAAGAATGTATTGAAAATTTGACCAACGTTTTGAGTATTTGCAGAGTAAATCATGGTATTTCGACATTGACTTAAATTTTCTTGATCTTAGCCGACCTCTCAGTTAATCAGTAATCAGTGCAGTCTAGAGCTTTGTGGAACTGGCCTGGGTGGCTGGGGCTCTGGTCGGGGGGAATTGAGCACAGCAAACGCCAGAAACCAGCCAATCACAACTCCTAAGCCGCCAAAGCGGACGATTTGCCAGAAAGGTTCTTTCAAACTGCTCCAGGAAAATAGACGGCTTTCCAGGTTGATCTCCAGCTCATCCAGCTTTTCTTGAATTCGTTGCAGTTCGGCTTTCAGTTCAGGGGAGGGCGATCGCTGAATTTGCCGCCGAATCTGCTCCCTCTGCTCCTGAAGTTGCGCCCGGCTCTGCTGATCCTGCTGCACCTGAATATAGCGATTTCTCAGGGCATGAAGCGACTGCTCCACAGCCTCCAGTTTCTGCTCAAAGTCCAGGTCTTCAGATGTTTGCCCATCCGGATTTTGCGGGGGCTCCTGAGGCGATTGCATGAGCACGTAGTAGAGTAAAGATCACGGCACCTATCCAAAATAATGCCCATTTCTATGGTTGATACTTCGGTTCAGGCTTCCAACTCCGACACAATTTCCAGAAATCCTACCATTCTAAAGGAATTTAGCGCCCAGGAACTTGCCCAGGCGCTATTAGAAAAGCTCACCATTACTGATGGCGACTGGCATCGCCTCAAGTCTAATCGTCAGGCGCGGGCCAGAGAACAGACTGCGGCAGCACTTGTCTTTCTACTGAAAGATCAGCCTGCCGAAGCCCTACCCCGATTGCAACAGGCCGTTGGTTGGTTGGATCGCTCCATCTCGGCTCCGCCCTGCCCAACCCATGGCAACCGGAGTGAAGAAGGATAGCTCTACCCCGCCAGCAGGGATGGCAGGAAGAAGCCAAGAATAATCGATGCCAGACCCAGGATCAGCAGCCAGAAGCGGGGATGGCTGGTGACAGTCCACTTGCTGGGGCAGTCCATTTTCACCATGTCAATCCAGGGCATAATTCCCCGCCGAAACCAGCCTACCACCTCCACTTCCCGATTCATAAAGCTATTGGCCTGCCCCATGCCAAACAGAAAATTGCCTAGGGGACCGAAGCGCGAAGTGTAGCGCAGATAAATCATTCCAGTTGGGTCTTGCATTTTCAGGTCAGAACCAAATTTATAACCCGCGTCGCCACGCCCAATGACTTCACCCGCCAGTTTCACTGCACGACCCCGCAAGGGGCTGGCGTAAGGATCGGACATGAGGGTCAGGACATCCGTCTCCGGAGCCTGGTTAAAGTCAGGGTACATGAAGACCATCTTTAACAAAGTGCCAAAACCAAAACCAATCAGCATTGGTGAGAAGATGATGGCTGGATTGCGATTGACGACGGCAAAGGCCATGCCGATTAATAATCCCAGGAGGGCTCCTACCTTGTCGGCCCAGAGTACGAACACATCGATCGCAAAACTGCCATAGAGCTTGCGCTTGTTCAGGGTTCGCCCTTCACGCATGACGGTGCCCATGGCAAACTCGGTGTCTAACCCAAGCTGTTCGGCGTAGGTGCTGAGGGCACGCACCCGCTTGCCTGTCAGGGGATGGGTGGAACTGAGCTCCATCCACCAGGCCCAGGGGTTAAACATATCCCAGAGGAAAACCCGGCCAATCTTCTGAGGCTCTGAAGCAACCCGGTAGGCGGTTCCAGTAAAGGCGGCGGATTTGGGATCGGCAATTCCCAGGGCACGGGTTCCCTGAAGTACTGTGCTGGGTTCCTTACTGCGTTTCCCTTCTTCCAGAATTCCATAGGCGATTTTAACCAGCGCCCGCGAAAGGCCATTGGGGTTGCCCGTTACTTCAGCGGCAAAATGGTCAGCATAGTATTCCCGTGTGCGGGAGAGGTATAGCAACAAATATTCTCCTACAACGTAAAATACATAGGCCATTAAGGTTACGCCACGGGCACTATTTTTGAACTGATCGTTGTTCACCTGATCAGCAATTTTGTTGATGTAGGTGTAGAGCAGGTAGGCAATTTGCACCAGGGTAGATGCCAGGGTCATCACAGCAAAGTCCCAATGGACAATGTGCCCCAGCTCGTGGGCATAGACCGTAGCAATTTCGTCATCGTCCAGGTACGTGAACAGTCCGCGGCTGACCACTAATCGGGCACTGTTGGGAAGGGAGCCATAGGTAAAAGCAGTGGGGTTCTGGTCTTCGATGATGCCCAGACGGGGCTGCTTGATTTTCTTTTGTTGGCAAACCTCCCGGATGACTTTGCCCGTTTCGGGACTGTAGCGCTCAACTTCGGACAGGGAAATCCAGCGGGTTCCATAAAGCAACCCCTGGATGAAATCCATGATGATGGGTGAAATGAAGAAGATAGCTGCATTCACCAGGATGGTAGTGCCGATTGCGATCAACAGTCCCGCCGTTGGGTTGTCATTGCCCATAATCAGCAGGAGGCTGAGGCACAGCACCAGGATCATGCCAAACAAGAGCGAGAGGGTGACTCCAGAAGCCATCGAAAGACTGGCAGCAACCCCCTTCATCGGCAGCTTAACGCCACGTCGATTTGATCGTCCGGCCTTGGGAAGGCTGGACGCTGCCGCCTGCGGACCAGAACCCTGGGCATTTCCCCTGGCATTTTTAGCAGAGGAGGAACTTTGGGCAGCATTGCCTACCGCTGGAGCACCCGAAGCTGAAGACTCCTCAGACTCTTGTAGTGGTGATTCAGCCGGAACCATTGTCAGGAGAAACTGCTTTGCCCAGATGCGGACGTATTCCTTTTCGCTCTCAAGCAGTTGACGGCAAAGGGCGATCGCCTGTTCAGTCTGTTCATTCCCTTTGTAGGCTTTGACCAGCCACATCTGTGCCTGGGCGTAATTGCTATCTCCTGGGTCTGTTCCCCGGCAGTACTTCTCCAGATTGTCAATGGCATCGGCAAATCGGCGCACTTTGAGAGCTTTATTGCCTGCATTTAACAGTTCAGTTGATCGCTCTGGTGGCAGAAGATCATGGGGGGAGGGAGTGAGAAGTGCCGGTTCAGGACGTGCTGGTTTGGAAGCAGTAGTAGCTTCTGCAGACACCGAAGTGGATGCCTCATCGGTTGCAGAAGAGAGGGTGGGCAAAATCCGTTGCGCCCACTCCCGCACCTGTTCATATTCACAGGCAGCCATTTCCTGGCAGAGGGCGATCGCCTTCGTTGACTGTCCACTTTCCTGGTATGCCTTTACCAGGTACATCTGCGCCTGAAAAAATTCTTTAGACCGATTCTGCGCCTGACTTTTACAAAGTGTTTCAAATGCCTGAATTGCCTCTGGATAGCGCCTTTGCTTCAATGCGTTCAATCCGGTTTGCAGTAAACCCGATGGGGAAGACATAGGAACTTTCTCCTGACTGGTTGACTGACGAATTCGGGGGGCATGATTTTAGAATTCCCTGAGTTCGAATTTATTGATCAATTTCAGTCTTTGGGAGGATGTCTCCGGATTAAAAAGTGCCTCCAAAGGCAATGGTGAGAATACCCCCGGCTGCGGTTAGCAGACCCAACACTGTAGCCCAGACGGGATGATTGCTGCGATCCACTTGCTTGCTATGGGTGCGGAGGTTATCAACATCAATCCAGGGAGTGGCACCTCGACGAAACCACCCAGTCACTGTGAGGTCTTGCTGAATCAAATCGGTAAAGCGAGGTTGCCTGGGAAAGAGGTTACCAATGGGTCCAAAGGGAGAAGTGCAGTGCAACCAGACGATTCCCGTTGTCGTTTTCAACAGCAAATCCTGACTCAGCAGATTACCGATCCCAGGTCGGCCCAGAAGTTTGCCTTCCAATTGGATTGGTGTGCTGTCTATGGGAATGGCGGCAGGATTTTTAAGTAATTCTGGGAGTGAAGAGGTCGATTCCTGCCGATCGTGTATGGGTAGTTTGAAATCGGGGAAGGAGGGATTGATGCGGATGAAGGTGCCAAGGCTGAATCCAACCAAAGGCAAGCCTTGAAGAATTGCGCGATCGCCATACATCCAGGCGATTGAGTTCGCATTCATGTATACACCCAACCATCCAACCAGGGAAAGGAGCAAGGCCAGCAACAGGCCCAATGCCAGACCAAAGAAGGGAGCACCCTGCAACAGAAGGGTGCGCCACTGAGCAACTGTAAGACCGGGTTTCTTCTTAGAGGAGGTTCTGGCTTCCAGATCCGGATTAAATTCCAATTCAGTCGGTAATCTCCAGTAGCGGGCATAGCGGGCCTGCAACCAGAGGCGATCGCCCGTTGGCGGGTGGGAGTTAGGGAGGGAAAGCCAATGCCGGTAGGGGTTAGTCCATTCCCACTCCAGTACTGGCTCCAAGGGCGTATGACGGTACAGACTGCCAAGAATGGTTGCCATTCGATATCCCAGGGGGGACAGCAGTTCAAACCCTTCCAGCAGATAGTTAGTTTGCCCTTCGTGCTCAACTGCTTTGGCTGTACCAATGGCAATTTTCAGCAGAGCACGGGTGAAGCCATTGGGGTTGCCAGTCAGCTCTGCTGCGGTGTGATCGCTGTAGTAGATACGCTGCCGGGAGAGCCACAGCCCAACCCAGCGAGTCAGAGAATAGAGGCCATAACTGATCGCTGAAACGGCGATCGCCAATCCACGCACAAGAGGCATTTCCTGGCGGTTGCCCCACTCAGATACTAGCGCATAGATTGTGAATGGAATCTGATTCACAACCGTTAGCAGGGACATTAACGGCACATCCCGATAGGCAATATGCCCGATCTCACTGGCATAGACGGTCGCAATTTCATCATCTTCCAATTGTTCCAGTAGCCCTTGACTGACCACCAGTCGGGTAAACCGGGGCAAAACCCCATAGCTGAATGCGATTGGGGCAAAGGTGGGGATAATCCCCAATGTCGGCATCGGTATCCGCTGTTGACGACAATAACGATTGATAGCTCTAACTGTTTCTGGGCTATAGTTCGACAATTGATTCAAAGACAGCGGCTGTAGCCCATGTCCCATCGTCAGTAAACCATCCAGTATCCAGCGGGAAGCCAGAAACAGAAGCAACAATGGAACCACAATTGACCAGACCGGATACTCTGGAATGACCCGTTGCAGATGCAGAAAGGGGATTTTAGTGATTGCAATTCCCCCAAAGAGATTTGTCAGGTAAACAACCTGCTGGAGTACCCAAAACAGGGCGATCGCTGTCAACACCTGGGCCAGGAGCAACCAAGAAATATCAGCTTTTTTAAGGGGATTCCACTGCTTTGCCCGCGCTGCCTGTTGCCAACCAGGACGGTAGGAGAGCAGTTCTTCGATGGGAAGAGAAGGTGGAGAGTAGGGAATAGGAGGGGAGGGGGTGTCGCTGGCTGAGGAATCTTTGGGTTCTTCTGATGAAGTGGGACAGGGGGAAGGCTGGAGAGGAACAAAGCCGGTTGAGGGATTTTCTGTTGCGGCGATCGCTCCGTCTGGATTTTCTATATCGTCCAAAACGACCGATTGACGGGATGTAGATGAACCATCAAAGGGGATAAAGCCAGTTAAATCAACCTCTGTTTCGACCTCAGAGACGATTTGATGTTCTCTGCCTCCCGTTTTTTCTGCCTCAATGTTGCCTGATGCTGTCTCGTCTACGGGAAATTGCGGAAATCGCCTGGTCAAATTTTCCAGCGTGCGGGTTGCCCACTCTTTGACCTGAGAATTTTCGTTTCGATGAAGCGCCTGGCAGAGGGTAATTGCCTTCTGGGGATTACCGTTGCGCGTATAGGCGACAACCAGACCCATTTGGGCTTTAAAGTTGAGGGGATGGTTGGGTGGCAGGGAGGTGGTTTCGAGCAATGCGATCGCTTTTGGATAATCACCCTGCTTAACGGCAGCCAACCCAGCTTCTGCATCGCTCAAAGCTTTGGCATTGGGGGTAGACGAGTCAGGAACAGGAGGCATGGTAGAAGTTCTCCTGAATAAAGGGCACGAGAGGTGACTGACAGAAGCTAAGGGGAGGGAAGGAGATAAGGGTAAGCTGGAGTATCTGCAAACTCAAATCTCAATCCCTGACAACTAACCCTTCTTCCGTAACCATTGACAGCTATCTAGCATAGCCTCATAGGGAGGCAGGTTCTCTCCCGGAAACTACGGGGGCGATCGCATTTAGTTTTAACTCTGGATGGTCTTCTTGTAACTGATGCAGGTTCCATTCGTTACGAAACAGCAACACTGGACGGTCCCAAACGTCTCTCACCGTTACCGTATTAAACAGGCGACCCACCTTCTGCAAAGCTTCCCACCCCCCTTCGACCCAGCGAGCCACGCTGTATGGCAGAAGTTCTAGCCGGGTTTCGACACCATACTCGTTTTGTAGCCGGAACTGAACCACTTCAAACTGAAGCTGACCCACCGCAGCCAGGATGGGATCTCGTTTTGCCTCATCGGCAGAGTACATTATCTGAACGGCCCCTTCTTCCCGCAGTTCAGACACCCCTTTCTGAAATTGCTTGAATTTGGAAGGGTTCGGATTTTTGAGATAGGCAAATAGTTCTGGCGAAAAGCTGGGAATCCCTTCATATTCAAGCTTTGGCCCAATATAGATCGTATCCCCAATCGCAAAGACACCCGGATTGTTCAAGCCAATCACATCGCCGGGGTAGGCTTCCTCAATTACAGCCCGGTCCTGGGCAAACAGCTTTTGGGGACGAGATAGACGCACAACCTTACCTGTACGGGCGTGGTTGACAGTCATGTCTTTTTCAAACTTGCCAGAACAAACACGAACAAAGGCAACGCGATCGCGGTGCTTAGGGTCCATATTGGCTTGTAGCTTAAACACAAATCCGGAGAATTCTGGATAGGTGGGGGGAATTTCTCCCGCTGTGCTCATGTGGGCTGTAGGTTTGAGGGCGTAGTCCAAAAAGGCATCGAGAAACAGTTCAACACCAAAGTTGGTCATGGCACTACCAAAGAAAACGGGAGTCATTTTGCCCTGATGCACCTGCTCTAGGTCCAGCTCTGGCCCCAGCCCCTCCAGCACTTCCAGGTCATCTTTAAACTGGTAATACAGCTCTGGTTCCAGCAGATCTTCAATCCGGGGATCTCCCAATTCGATTACTGTGTCAATTGCCTCCCGTTGCCCGTGGGCGCTCCGCTCAAACAGGTGAATCTGACAGGAACGACGGTCGAACACGCCCTTAAAGCGATCGCCCATGCCAATCGGCCAGTTGACCGCATAAGTTTGCAAACCCAGTTCCTGCTCAATTTCGTCCAGCAGTTCCAGTGGCTCCCGTCCCGGACGGTCTAGCTTATTGACAAATGTGAAAATAGGCAACCCACGCATTCGGCAAACCTCGAACAGCTTCCGGGTTTGGGGCTCCAAGCCCTTTGCAGCGTCAATCAGCATAACGGCATTGTCTGCTGCTGCCAGGGTTCGGTAAGTGTCTTCGCTAAAGTCCTGGTGGCCAGGAGTATCTAGCAGGTTAATGTGGTAGTCCCGGTACTCAAACTGCAACACCGTGGAGGTAATCGAAATCCCCCGCTGCTGCTCCATCTCCATCCAGTCCGAAGTGGCGTGCCGCTGTGCCCGCCGTGCTTTGACGGCCCCTGCCTGGTGAATAGCCCCCCCATATAGCAGCAGCTTTTCGGTGAGGGTCGTTTTTCCGGCGTCTGGGTGAGAAATAATGGCAAAGTTGCGCCGTCGTTGAACTGCTGCTTGTAATTCGGCTTCGATTTCAGACATGCTAGGCTTCAGATAGGGGTCTTTTATTAAGGATAGCGAGAGTAAACGCCTTTGCAAGAATAGCGAATTTTATAGCAAATAGGATCGCTATGGGAGAATACTCGTTTCTCTAAATCTATTCGCAAATTCTTCGGGAGCAAATGGTTGTTTATCCTGCCAGCATAAAATACAGATTGTGATTGCATTCTTGATAAGGCTAAACAACAATTCGTCTCTACTACTAAAATGCTAATTCTATGACTGATTTAAATACTCGTAAACTGCTTTCGGCCCTCTGCCATGGGGCGATTTTTTTCAGTCCTACGGTTGTCTCCTTAGGAATTCCGATCTTGATTCTGCTGCTAAATGACGATCCAGTGGTGAAAGAAAACGCCAAAGAATCGATTAATTTTCATATCAATCTTTATCTTTATGGAATTGTTTTTGCACTCCTGATTTTTGTGGCAATTGGCATTCCTTTGCTAATTATTTTGTGGGTTGTCAGTATTTTGATGCCAATTGTGGCGATTGTGTATTGTGCAACCAATCCAACAAAGCCCTACCGCTATCCTTTCATTTTGCGGATTGTGTAACATCTCTTCGGTAAACCCACCCTCGAAGTTCGTGTTCTCACCCGCCTGGAATATCAGCGATCGCTGTATATTGGCAATGTAGTGAAACCTCAGTGGATGCGAGGCTGCCAATGCAACCCCCCGAAGTATATGACGTTGACAAACGCAAATTTTTGTCTGCTCTAGCCCACGGGTCTATCTTTTTTAGTGGATTGCTGATTTCAATTGGCATTCCCATTGCACTTCTATTTATATCCAATGATCCAGTGGTCAAGGGCAACGCCAAGGAAGCGATTAATTTTCACTTCAATGTTTGGCTGTATGGAGTGATTCTGATTCCTCTGTCTTTCATTACCTTTGGGCTGGCAGGAGGGATCTGGTGGCTAGTTCATTGGGGGTTGACTGTTTGGGCTATTGTTCATTGCTTTAATGAACCTGATAAGCCTTTCCGCTACCCGTTTATTTTCCGCCCGTTCTAGTGCTCCATCAAATTTAATTTGATGGGTAGCGAATACCCAGGAGATAGATGAGGGTTAAATTTTGGCGGGTCGCAGTCCCTCAAGATCTTCCTCAAGGAACGCTAGTTTTGTCTTTATTCTGGAAATTGTTTCATTAGATTGCCCTCAGAAATTGTATTAGCTCAAAAATAAATTGCCCCGCAGGCGAGACTCTGTGGGGCAGTTGAGACAGTTAAACGCTTAGTTGATATTCAGTGTGCAAGATTTTTGAAGATGCTTCCCCGTTTCATGTGACGGTTTCCCCATTGTCCTTGAACGCTGTATCGAAATCTGCAACCAGGATTGGATGGGACAGCAATTTGATTAAGCTAACTGTACTCATGCACTAATGACAGGCAGCCAACTGGCTGCTTTTTCATCGTTGTTTTATTAGCACAGGTAGAAATTCTTGAATCATCATGGCTGTGTAATCTCGTGCAGTCCAGCCCAAAAACAAGCCTGTCAGGGAAACGAGCAGCAGGATCACAAATGCCTGCCAGCTTTTATATCCGGCTGTCTGCACATCGACTCTGGCTAAGGCTTCCGCTGCAATGATGGTCAGGATGTGAAGAAAGACGTGGAGCCAGAACAGGATGAGGGTTGCCAGAATTGCCATCATGAAAATTAACATGAAGGCGACTGTGTCTGATTTAAACCAGCGGGTAATGAAGCGGTTGAAGTTGTCCAGGGGACTGATGAAAGCAGAACAGATTATCCAGATCCAGGCGATCGCAAAAACCATGGGAATGCTGATGGACATTTGATAAACCTTTAATTCTGGATATCTGGGATTGGAAAGAAACCAGCCAAAGCTAATGTATGCTACTAGCAGCAGTGACAGCGACAGCAGTGGAAGCTTTTTTAGACTCCAGGAGGTTTTGCCCACCAGTACGTCCCTCGGTTACGTTCGGTTACATACAGGGTTATACACCTCAACCGTCAGGCCATCAATAAAACCATGAATAAAGGAGGGACCTTCTGGGGCACCGACTCGCAGGACAGCGCTGATGCTGTAAATTTTTTCGGGTAACAGATTGGCTTTTACTGCCCCTTTGGAAAGTTTCAAACTGGGTATGTAGGTGAATTGATCAGTCATTGTTTTGAGGGAAGTGCTGCCCAGTTCTATTACCTCTCCAGTGCCCAATGCCCTGGCATAAAAATCAAGCCGAATGGTTAATTCCAGAGGCATAAGGGCGATCGCACCGCTGCCACCGAACTCAACCGTTGCTTGCAATTCTAAAGGTTTATCTTGACGCAAAATGGTTTCTGGTTCGCCAGAGTGGGTACTGAGAGCGACTAGATGGGTGAGCTGGCAGGTCAAGGCGGCGATATTGATTTGAGCACTCATGCAGGCAGATTACCATTAGTGTGAGTTTCTCTAGTGTGAGTTTCTCTGTCGCAGAGCCTCTGCTACGGCTCTGGCGGCATTAGCCTTACCAAAGCCAAACCAATCACAGCGACCATTCACGTTGTAGACTCCCCGGTTCATGCCAGTTACGTCTGGATTGATGTCTATGATCTTGTCGGCAGTGGTTTGCAAGATCTCCTTCACATCGGCAGCGCTCAATTCCGGGTTAGCCGAGAGGACAAGGGCAGCAATTCCTGCCACTAGAGGAGCAGCACTGGAGGTTCCCCCAAATCGATTGGTGTAGCGGCTATTGGGAGAGAAGCCATCGCCCATTGGCTCGTTATCGATGGTCCAAATCGGTTCGCCAGGGAGTTGGCGATTGGGTCTGGTGGGGTGGGAGTTGTTGCTGGGGGCGCAGACGCTAATTTCAGCTCCCCAGTTGCTGTAGGCGGCATGCTGGTCAAAACTGGTGGAAGCTGCAACTGAAATAACCTGGGGATGGGTGGCAAATCCATTCAAAATCCGCCCGCTGGTTCTCCGTTCGCCTGCTTCGGGATGGAGCCAGCGAAAATTTTCAACCTGGGAAGCGTTGATGGGTGCGTTGTAGTTTCCAGCCGCAAAGCAAATGACACAACCTTTACCACGCCGCCCACCTGCTGTTACCACATGGTCTAACGTTGCAGATAGGGCTTCTGACAAAGGCCAATCAACGGGAGGGGGGCCCCAACTGCAAGAAATGACATCGCTGCGATCGCCCACTTCCTTGAAAATCTCTATCAGGCGGTGATCTTCGCCCCGGTTAGGAAACTGGAACCGTACCGGCATAAAGGCACAGCCAGGAGCCGCTCCCACAATGCCTACTCCATTCCATTCAGCAATTGCAATACCTGCACAGGGCGTACCATGAAAATTTCCAGCTTTGGGAAAGGGCTGATCGTCTTCATCGGCGTAGTCCGTTGGAAATACAACTTTGCCGTCGCCCTTCAGGTCGGGGTGGCTCAGGTCAAACCCATCATCAATGATGGCAACCACGATGTTGCGATCGCCGCGAGTCGTTTCCCAGGCTTTGGGCACTTTGACCGATTGCAGATTCCACTGCTTAGAGGAAAGTTCATCGCTGGGCAAATTGGCGGGTAAGAAGCGGTTAATCAAGTTGGGTTCAGCAGAAACAACTTTCGCTTCCTGCATCAGGCGATTGGTAATTTTGATCGGATTTTCGCCACTAGCAAAGGTGACTTGCACCAGGTAAGTATTGGAGAGCCAATCGTAATGCTTGAGTTTAGTCAGGTGATAGGTACTTAGAATCGCATCGATCTCTTCGGGAGTTGCCTCGTCCCTGAACCGAACGATGATTTTATCGGTAATGTAATAGACGGTGCCCTCTGAATCCTTGGGATGGTAGGCATGGTGAGCGATCGCACCAGAAAGTTCTGGTTCAGACCGCAATGCTGCCATCGTGCCTTCAAGCAGCTCAGGGTTGGTTTTAATCCGAAACTGTTTGCGCGAAATCGATTTAATGTCCTGAATTCCTGTCATTTGGCGGAGTTGCTCTACCTGTTTGGGGTCAGAGATAATCACGGTGAAGCGATCGCCCTCTTTCTCCAATTCAATTCGCTGTCCGTTCCGCCAGAGATAATTACCCAGATTCCCCGCTTTAGGAGGTATTGATTGCTCAGTCATGGTGAGTTGTTAGTTGTTGGTTGTTAGTTGTTGGAGAAGGGTAAATCACAGGCGTACTCCTCCACCCATCCACTCCATCACCTCCTACTCCCTATCCCCCGGCCCCTTCTGGCTCCTGGCTCCTGGCTTCCTGGTCCGAGTTGCTGTTGGAGCTTTAGTAGCTTTGGGTTCTTCAGCAAGGTCCGTTGCAACTTCAGGGGTGCCGATGGGTAGATCCAACCCATTGATGAAGCCTCGTCCCAAGGCTGGGATTGAGAAAGGGGCATGGCCCACGCGAGCGATCGCCTTAATCTGGTAAACCGTATCAGGATCGAGTCCTATTGATGCCGATCCGCCCTCGATCTTCAGAGTGGGTGTGTAGGTCAGCACTCCTGCCTCGGTTGTGAGTGTCGTATAGCCCAGATCAATTTCAGGACCTGGTCCGCTCAAGGAGCGGGCACTGAAATTAACCCGAATTGCCAGTCCTAAGGGCAAAAGCAGGTTGATCAAATTTCCATTTGCCGTGTCGCTAAAAGTGATGGTGACACTCAGTTGAAAGGGCTCACAGTTTTCCAGTTGGGTGGTTGTCGTATTTTGAATATTGCTTGCCTGCAAGTTTGAAAGGGTACATTGCAAGTCAGTCGAAAATGTTTGAGGGTCATTCATGGGGATAGCCTCGGCTTGCTTTTATCAAAACCGGCAGGTACCGGAGGAGGCACCTGCCAGTCTGAACAGGTTACTGGGGGAGGCCTGGGCTGTTGGCCGACCTCCCAATCCTTGGATCAAAAACCGAACTATTGGTAAGCTTGAACCAGGATGCCAGAGATGAACCCGTTGGCGATGGAAAGGCGAGTACCTTCAGCACCCATGCGGAACAGCATGCTGATGCGATAGAGCTTGTCGCCATCCAGTGTGCCAGCAGCAACGGTAGCTTCAGCGGTGTAAACCAGCCTACCGGCGGAGGTGTTGAACCTAACCTCTGCGATAACAGCCTCTATACCAGGGCCATAGGACTCAGCGGTGTAGGTAACTTGAATGGGGACGTTCAGCGCCATCAACGCCAAAGCTCCAGGACCGTAGAACTCGATTTCGGAGTTCACACGGAAGGGCTTGTTAGCGTCGAAAATGGTGTCTACGCCGCATTCGTCAGACTCTACAGTCAAGGAATTAACCTTCACATAAGTCGGATGGCAGCACAGTTCCATCTCAGACTCAGCAGTCCCCTTAATTTGACCTTTATCGGGGCGGATGGTCGTTAGAGGTAGAATAGATTCAGACATAATTTGCGTTCCTATTAGTCGAGTGTTTTGTTTTTTGACTTGTTCAAACTTGGTTTTGCCTTGCTCGAACAAATCTATAGTGACTGACTAACCAGGAACGTGGCAGTACCCAGCAAGGGTACTCTTCCTAATTCACTACGAGTCAATATTCATGCGGCTGATGGTGCTGAATGGCAGCAAGGATGGGAAGGATATTTCATTCATGTGGCCTCTAATTCATTCATACCCAGCATCAGCAGCCTTATGGGATGAGGGAAAAAATGAGTGAAAAGCTACCGCTAATACTTCATTCTCCAGGCTCTCCTGGGAGTTTGGTATAAGCGTCACTTATCACTAAGAC
Organism: Leptolyngbyaceae cyanobacterium HOT.MB2.61; assembly: GCA_023511615.1. Taxonomy (GTDB): domain Bacteria; phylum Cyanobacteriota; class Cyanobacteriia; order Leptolyngbyales; family Leptolyngbyaceae; genus Leptothermofonsia. The sequence continues at coordinate 1,323 of JAIMBL010000089.1, read as the reverse complement.
AAAATAATATTCCAGGGATTCTGTTCTAGATGAAAGAGTCGCTTACGCTACTCCTTCACCGGCAAGCCGGAAGAACCATTCTCTGATTAACCTTTGCGAGCATTCAGCATAGTCCAGCGTTTGTCCTGAGGGTGAATGCGCATTGAGGTAATGGTGTATCCATGCTGATCCAGAACCTGCTGAATCGCATCAAGGTTGTTAATCTTTACCCACTGCTCAATCTGAACGGGCTGTTCGTAACGCAACTGACTGTAGAGACAACCTGCCTCCCAGCCATCCATGAAGCGATCGCTCTGAGTAAATGCCTGTACCAGATTTGGGTTCGTCCCTCCTGCCGTTTTCTCGGCAATCATTAATACCTGGGATGGATTGGAGGGGTGAGCCGTGACTCCAGTAATCGTGTAGTTGTACTTTCTCAGAGTCCCTTTAATGTCATTAAGCCTACTCAGGGAAATCCACTCTTTGATTTGCTTTGGAGCCTGGTGCTTGAGGCGTCCGGTCAGCTCTCCTACCGCAAACCCATCCCAAAAGACTGGCTCCTGAATTCCCTGTAGCATAAAATCTCTCCTTAACCGTGACTGGCGGCTGAATGACTGGCGATTTTGAGATGCCTGAATAATGCCCTGAATGTTAAGGAAAATTTAAGCACAGGTCATGTGCCTTACGAAATAGTAACCGGGTAGATTTTTAAGGCTTTACCGCTTTGTCTTACTTGAAGTTCGGTAGGCAGGACGATCGCCGCGATTGGCCTGATCACGACGACGGCGATCGCGCCAATCTGCCAGTGTCAGGTAAACAATTCCACCAGTCACGGCTACCAGCAAGCCAAACGCGATCAAAGCAAGAACACTTAATGCTGTGGATTCCACCGTTAGAAACCGTTGCGACCCCAAACGACGAGCGAAATAGAGAAGGTAAACATTACCAGCAGTCCAACCCAACCAAGTGTCAAAATATCCATGAGCGTATGTAAAACAATCGTTACAGCATGAGTTCAAAACCAATCATAATTCAAAGTTGGCACAGCAATGAAGGGCTCTCCTGAGAGTTTGGTGATAAGTAAGGCTTATCACCAAAACAAAATCAATCCAAAACAAAATTAATATTTCAGGGATTTTGTTTGAGGTGAAAGAGTAGCGTACGCTACTCTTTCACCGGCAAGCTGGGAGAACCAAATGAAGGAATTGGGTGAGGTGGAAACGAGTTTAGCTGAACGATTGGAGTCGCTCAAAGCGGGATGATTGGGAGCTCTGGCAACCGGGTTTGGGGTAGTCCTAAAGAGGTAAGGATAGAAAAGACGAAGTTATCTCAATGGCATCATGT
>JAIMBL010000088.1 GCA_023511615.1 Leptolyngbyaceae cyanobacterium HOT.MB2.61 | reverse complement strand
GGCAGGGGGTTTCACCTCCTCCACCCCCAAAACCATCTTTAATTTAATTGCACCCAGCTACTTATCCCATGGGAGACGAATGGGTGTTCGCCCGTAAACGTAAGAGTGAATCGCCTTTTGTCTGTACAAATTATTCAAAGCAGATTTCATATGAGCAGCCCATTCCCCTGGTATTTCGTGATCAATGACCGCCCTGTAAAAGTAGTTGCAACGCCCGATGGCGGCATAGATGTGCTGCTCCTGAACTTGACCACCGGAAGGCTGGAGCGCAATATGGCCTATCTTTCTTGCTGTTTTCAGCCAGGACAGGATGTTGTAAGAATTTCAGAGGAGGAGTTTAATCGTCGGGTTAAGGCAATCAGAGTATTCCTCGATGAGGGGGAGGAGAGGCTGGGGACTAGGAGCTAGGGACAAGCCGCCCCTTCCGCCGATCGGGTAGCACCCAGTAAGGTGGCGATAATCACACAGCGGTTGGTGCCGTTGCCGGACGTGTTGGCTCTGGCAACAGTGATAGCAAATCCCGGTTCAGTAGAGTTGGGAATTGGCCTGAATTGATTTGCGGGAACAATCGGGGGTTGAGCAACCGCACCATTTCCATCAAAGATGATCTGGTTATTGGGATGGTTGGTACGGAGGCTAATGACGTTTCGGGAGTTGCTACCACCTGCGAGAGGGCGCCAATTCGTTACAGTATTGATGTTGATGGGATAAACACCCGTTCGGTTAAAGGGAAGGGTGGCGACCCTGGGAACCCCATCTGGCGAGTTGGGATCAAACACCACTGCCCGATAGGAGCGAGTGCTTCTGGCTTCACTCTGGGCCTGGCGGATAACCTGAAGAACTTGTTCGCGGGCGGTGGAAACCCGCTGGCGACTTAACAGGGCATCCCAACCAGGGGCTGCGATCGCAAACATAACCCCGATAATGACAATGATGACAAGCAGCTCGATCAGGGTAAAACCTGCGGTTGAGCGTTTAGGGCGAAGACGCAGTTTCATAATCCTCCAGGAAAGGGCTCCACTCAGGCACTGACAGTTATCTTGGGTTCTTGTTCAAAATTCCTCGCGTTAGAACTCGCGTCTGCAAGGGGGCCAGACGAGTTGAGACATTATTATCTCCTACAGTGTTAACCGGAATACCCGCCCGACCTGCGGCGTTGCCAGTTATCACAACCAGCACTTCCTGGTTCACTCCCAAATCGTTAGGGTCGGGAGCAATACCCGCTGCCGCATCACCTACCTGTGCCAGCCGAGTATTCCCTCGAACACAGGCATAGAAACTAGGAACCGGAGTGATACGAGGAGTCCTGACGCTAGGGGCAGGGCAGGCATCCTGGGCTGGTGCATCGTCCACAAAGTCCACTAAAACATCGGCGTTACCAGTGGGGCGTGTATATCCGGTTGGGAGGGCTGGTGTACCACCGACGAGTTGATAGGGCCACTGCTGGAAGCTAGAACCCGGATCGGGCAGGGGATCAAACCAGCCAGGATTAGGATTGCCATTTGAGTCAAATTGGGACAACTGATAGCGAACAATTCTTCCTTTTCCCTGCCAGATATCGGTCGTGCTGGTGTCGTCTACAAAGGCATAAACGACCAGGGTATAGCTTCTGCCAGAGACACAGGGGATGCCGTTGTTGATCAAAGTATTCAACTGAGTTTGAGAGGCCCTAGCAGCATTTTCGCATTGTTGCCGTAAAGGTTCTGGCAACGGATCAACCCGCCAGAATGCCAGAACCGGTGTTGAAGTTCCAGTAGACAGAGTAGTGGGAATATGGTTGACGATGCCCGGACAGGAGGTGGCAAACTGCTGAGCATCGGTAATGGTTCCTGCCCCCTGGAGGCAATCCCCATCGTAAACATAAACTGCTTCCCGCAACTCCTGGGTGATGTAGTTCATGGCAAGCTGCATGTCTCGCTGGGTCTCACTACGAGCCGTGTCCCTCTGATTATTTTCGGTCAGGTCTACTACGAGGGACAGCAGGGCACCGGTAATAATGGCCCCAATCAGCAAGGACACCAGCAACTCAATCAGAGTGAAACCCGCGAAGCGATGATTTCTGCGATCGCGCAGCCATCGCCTCAAACCCTGAATGAAGTGGAGTTTAGCCATGATTTTCACCCCAAAAGAACCTCGTCAACCAACACATGCAATGAATAGACTCTTCGAAGCAGAAAGGTATCTTTAGTAGCTACAGTTGCCAGCTCCATTTCTGGCGGCTTGCTGGTTACAGATTTGCCCCAGGGATTGGCTCTGGTCGTTGCGGGCCATGGTAGAAAAGAGAACAGCCAGTGGTTTTTGAGCGTTACCAGCCTGGCGATCGCGGGTACTGGTTCCGGCTATCAGGGAAGCCCGTTCTTGCAGGAGCGGGGGGAAGGGTTGACCGGGGAAGTAGGGATAAACCCGTACTCCCACGTCAAAGGTCAGGGGCGGTGGGGGTGGGTTTCCTGGTGAAGGTGGGCCATCATTGCGGAACACCTGCATCACGTACTCTGGTATACAGTCGCCATTGACATCCACCTGTACCAGGTTTGTCCGCGGCATCAGCGTAGGAGTTCGAAACGGATAGCGGGCGGTATCGGCTACTCCCGGACAGGTTCGGGCGGGGGACTGTAAGGGGCTGGAAGCAGAGGGTGTTCCTGTGGGGGGAACAGTAGCCACAGGAACATTTGTTAAGGGGTTTCGGTTTCCTGTAGAATCAGGCAGTTCGTTCAAGGTGTATCCGCCCCGCTCGACCAGGAATCGGATGCGGTCGATCTCACCTTGAGCAATCTGGTTTGCCTGCTCTGCCCGACGAGACTGGATGCGAGTGCCCGTTGCCAGCATGATAGGGGGGGTGATGGCCAGGACGGTTAAGGTAACGATGACAATGGCGACCAGACATTCGATGAGAGTCAGTCCTTGTTCTCCATTGGTTATTGCTCTAGCTCCCCCAAAACTCCTGAAAAACTCTGAAACAGGGTCTTCCAATCCACTGCCACGAGAACCAGTCAAATTTCCTCTAAAGTTTTGACCGCTCTTCTCACGTTGCGTTCGCAACTGCTGCGTAAACTTCAACCTCTTACGGGAGGCGGGAGAGATCCCTAGCAATAAACGAAGGGCCAGGTTTGGGGAAAGGAGATGGTTTTGGCTGACTCGCATAGGAGGGACTGTTATGGAGAGAGGATAGGGGAGTTAGGAAAAGGGGGCCAGGGAAGTCAGGAGAGGGAGGTTAGGGAAGTAGAGACGGCAATAGATTAGGAGGGGCAACTAGGAGGGGCAACGGTTATCAGGGATGACGTTATCGGGCAGGGCGCGACAAAGGTTCTGGATGTAGGGATCGTTAGCGGCGGGTTCGCTGTAGAACTCGTTACGCTCCCGGCTGGGGGTGACGAAACGAGCAGCAGCGGGACCGGCAGGGGCAAGCTGCAACGCTACATCATAACCCCAGAGACGGTTGGGTGGGCTGTAGTAAGCAATCTGCTCGTTATTAGGGGTAGGGCTTACGCCAGGCTCCCAGACCTGCTGGTCAAAGGGGGCGGTGGCGTAGTTACTGAAGTTGAGCTGGAGGAAGGACCCGGAGAACCAGAGGCGAGTCCAGCGCTCCAGGAAGCGGGGGAAATTGTGGAGACCGCCATAGGACTGGTTCTGACGGGAGGGTACCAGACCACTGACGATGATAGTGTTTACCCGTGTATCCTGGGCGTTTTGCACGGATCGGCCATCAGTGATTGCGTAATACTGACCATTGACTGGATTGGCGGTATATAGAACAGCAGGGCGTGGCTTGCTGGGTTCTGTGGCGGGATTGTTTGCGGCGAAACTTGGCGGATCATATAACGTCGGAGGACTTATGCCTGGTGGATTCTGTAATGGAGGCAGGAGTAATCCTGCACCATTGCGCGAGATTTTAACGGGAGAAAAGATATCAAATGGGTTTTCTCGCATCCAGGCATAGCCAGTATCCGTCAGGAGGGTATTGGTACGTGGACGATTCTGATTCAAGAATGTGGTACGACTGCTACCTCCAGTACAGCCAGGCCCAAATAAGCCAGCAGCACGGTTATCATACACATTCACACCACCACTGGTAGGAGGATTGGCGTAGTTGCGATTATAGGGAAAGAAACCGTTAGGCAAAGAGAGGCTTTCATTAGAATCCACTCGCCGCCGACCAGAATAGGTGGTTTCACTAATGTTTGCACCGCTACCATTTCCAGTCGTCATGAAAGTGTCGATAGCGCTACCATCGCAGAGGGTATCCGAAACAACACTGATTGCATCTGCTAAGATCTCCGATGGCCTCCAGCGGTCCTGGGCAGGATCGGCAAAGCGGTTGTCCCGGTTGGTACGTCCGTAGAATTGTGCTTCAGTATAGTTTCCAGTATCAGGCAGCAGCTCGGTAAATTCTTCTAATCTCTGAACACCAGTCACCTGGTCATCAGTCCTATTCTGGTGCAAGTTATAGTCTCCCATGATGAACACCGGGTTATCCGTGAAGAAGGATAGACCGCGAATGTTATCCTGAGCTGGAATGTTCATCGAAGCATGGCGAGCCAATTGAGAGCCGTTGCGAAGGCGGAAACCATGGGGGCGGCGATCTGGATCGGCTATGCCATCGACAGGTTTGATTGAAATTCTAGGTTCGGTATTGGATGGGTATGCCTGCTGTAAGGGTGGGTCAACAGGCTGAGATGGATTGGTTGCTTTTGTGAAGGTTTCAACACCAGCGGGGCGATTGATCCCATCTTCCCGTACGGCATCTTCCCGGAAAGCGTAGACAATCCCACTCACTGGTAACCAGACATCATTTTTAGTAGTGCTATCAGGTGGGTAGGCTTCTGGGCTGGAGTTTGGACCACCTTGAATAGAGGGCCGTGGGCGGGTTCGACGAAGCATGCCAATGTCAATATCCATGACTCGCAGTGGCATCCATTCTCGTCCACTGAACATGACTCTATCGAGGAATGGAATGACCGCTACAGCGCCTCGAGTCTGATCATTATTCGGTGCCAGAATGCGGTTGGGGGGTCTGTATTGGTTGTTTTCACCAGGGACGTTTCCATTCGCATCTGTTCTGAGTACTGGCAGTTCCCACTCTGGATTATCTAGAAGTGGGAAGGGGTTATTGAAGCCAGTCGGTAACTTACGAGGTCGCAAAGCAACATTGAAAACGGGGCGATCGCTCACTGGAATCCCAAACGTTCGATAAGTGAACGTTACGGGCCCACTAAACGGATCAGCAAAACTTACTGGATTCGCCGTATAGTTTGTGTTGTTTGGGTCAGTTGCATCAAAGACAGGTGGGGCACCCGGCAGCACTTCCTGATAAGTGACCGTAGCAGTAGGATTAATGGTATTTCTGATGTAGCTGTCTGTGATGTAGGGTTCTGCCCAGGGTTGGAAAGCGGCAGGAATTGGCTGCCCGGTGTCAGCACAGGTTGCAGGATTAATGTGAGTCAGATTCCCATTGGGCTGGCGATGATCAAGGCATTCACCACTTGGAAGCCTGCTAACATCACCATCGTGATCATGATTGAATTCCGGGAATAAGTAGTACAGGGATGGCCATTTGGGAGCAACGGTTGCCTGAAGATAAACACCTGTGTTGAAGGGTGCCGTAGCCAGAACACCGGTTTCAAAGGCTGAAGGACTTCTGGTATCCAATCTTGCTAAGTTAGTTTGTGGAGCAAGAGAACCTGCTTTGGGAAGGTAGTCACTTGTTGGAGTACTGAGGTTAGTCGAACCTCTGTTACTGGCATTTCTTTGAGGAAGTCCTGTATCTCCTGGGTAATCTCGCACCGCGCCTGGAGGAATCACAGTCCCGCAAAGGCGAGACAGACCAAGCCTGACAAAATTGATATCAACGCGTGCCGGATCAAATGCGTTGGCAGCAGCCCGCCCGGTGTATTGGTTCTGTGGGCTGCCAAAACTAGACGCTGCGAAAATGTTTGGATCACAGGCAGAGGACCATAGCCTGATTGGTCTTCCTCCCGATCCACCGGGTCCAGAGGTAATATATGGGTTGTAGTTCCAGGTGTTGGCAGCGGGGGAAGGCCGAAAACCGTAGGTGCGATCGCGCCGAATCTGAAAGTATTCAAATATCAGTTCTGCCAGACGTAGACGAGGATCATTGAAAGTTGGAGTTCCTGTTGCTGAGCTTGCAATGACATATTCTCGTAGTTTGCCCAGGAAAGCTTCCGCAGGGACACGATCATAGTCACGCGGATTGTAATTTGCTTCTATGTAAGTAGCACTTCGCCCATAGTCATAGGTCGCCAGCATCTGCTTCGGCAAAACTTCGTAGTCATTATTGGCCTCGTCAACAATCCCGTTCATCAGCCTGGCAAGTTCTACTCCAAGCTCAAAAACAACATTTCCTCCCGCTCCAGTGCGATTCCTGTCATTAAAAGGATTGCGTGGATCAAAGCGCTGCACCCGATCAATGTTGTATGCCAACATCCCCAGTGTACAGGCGGCCGTTTGCAGATAGGTCTTATCCGCTGGGCTCAAGCTCGCGTAGGGAGTGCCTGCCTCAAGCTGAGCAATTGTGCGTCGCAGGTTCGAGAAATTCCCCCACATTGTTAATTCAGGGTAAGGGTGAACACGCCCACCTGCGGCTTCTTGAGTAGGCGGAAATGCTCCTCCTGTCTGGGTGACTGGATTGTAGTCTCCTGCAAACTGAGCCAGGTTTTTGAGGGCAATGCGCCAGGGGGAAGCAGGGTTATTCATATCTGCCTCAAACTGGGCTTGAGTTCCTGCTGGAGGCTCAAACTCCCAACCATTAGTACCCCGCCCATTGAAGAAGTCCGTCATCAGGACGGTATCAGTCTGGCTTGTAAGCCCACCTGCGGTGTCCGGCAATCCTGCGGGAGTGCTGTTGACAAAGAAGGTTGGTACGAAATTAATTGATTGCCGTAGGGTAAATGGTGTGCCAGGATGGGCCGTGCTGGCAAGGCAGGCAACCGGATAGTCACGGCTAACCGCTGCATGGTAAACTGCCGTGCCTTGAACCGCTGCAATATTATCTCGGAGTGCTCGTCGCTGACGATCTTCGTGACGAAGACTTGCCGTACCATGGGGCGGATAGAGTGGATCACCTTCGTTGTCACTTTCATCCGGGTCTGCTGTCGCTGCATCAGTAACCGGACTATGATTTCGATCTCTTAAATCGATAAGATCTCCGTCTCCATTAACAGCAACTGCAGCCGGATTCTGTTTCGCTGTCGGTCTATCTTGAGGCGCAACCCAGCCATTACTGTTCCCCAACTCCAACCGCTCACCCACCAGAATGCGAAGACCCTGGTTGCGGGCGCGGCGTTCCCAGTAACCATCCAGACCGACGCTAGAAGAGTCTGCACCTGCTGCCGGATCGGCGGCAATCAGTTTGGGTCCTGCTTCCACCACTTTCGTCGGATCGGGATCGCGGGAGACGTTATCAGACGCCCCAATCAATTCTCCCAACCGTTTCCCGGCAGGAATTGCCGCCTGGCCATCGTAAATCAGCTTGGGGCCATAGCGGTTGTCTGCCCGATAGGTGTCGTCCACATAGGGGGCTGCGGCTGGCTCTGAATTAAACCGGCCAGCAAAGGTATTGTTCTGGGCAAAGTAGGAGCGATTGGTGGGGTCAGCCGCTCTGGATTGGCGGCGATCCCTGACCTGAATTTCAATGGGGTCACTGGAGATCTGGAAAGGAGTAGCGTCACCGTTTGACCAGTCGTTTCCAGGGTTTAGAGTTCGGCGATTGGCGGCGGTATAGGGATGGAGGTAAATGAGGGAACTACCGCCATAGGCATTGTCGTTCAGTTTGCCGCTAGCAATGATGCCATTAAAGGCAGGGGTCGTGACATTCCCCCCGGCGTCTCTCTGCTCTGTGATTTGGGTAACGGAAATCTCCGACGCTGATTCGTAGTAAAGGCAGGAGGCCGGAGAACTGATCAGATAGGCACTGAAGTTGTTGTTGCCAATGATCAGGTTACCTTCGGTGTGCATGGCCCCGTTCCAGTTGAACTGGGGACCGGGGAAGATTTCCATGTCATTGCGGAACCAGGCTCCCCACTTGTTCCCCCGGTCCAGCTTACGGTCTTGCTGAAACTCCAGCGTAGTAAAGTTGGCGCTTCCAGTTGTGCCTACATTGTCGGGAACCACGAAGGCATCTACCTGGAAGTTCTTCCGCAAAATTGAAGAGTTGCCCGTATCTGGAAACCAGCCGCCCTCAACCCGGCTACCCGTGTTGGCGTTGGCGCAACCATCTGTCGCAGGGGTGTTACTCAAGGGACCACTGCGAACGTAAGAAATTCGACGACCACTACTGGTGTCAATTTCTCCCTGGGCTTTTTGGGCATCAGTTAAGCCAATCAGGCGGGTGGTGCCGTCGGCTCCTGGGGGAGTGGAGAGGATGATGGAGTAGGCAACAGTGGCATCTAAGGTACCGTCTCCGTTGGTATCGGCCCGGTAGAGCCAGGCATTATCCAGTTGACCGTCTCCATTAGCATCGATGCGGGTTTCGCCAGGTAGGGTGTAGGGGTCAGCGTTGTTCCCCATGCCATTGGGTTGTCCTCCAGTTAACTGGAGGGGAGAAGCACCGGCAGCACCTTTAATACTGATGCCAGGGCTGGCGTTCAGCATCATCGATACCATAAATTCTTCGGAAGGCACACCGCCGGGATAGCGGTTGTCTTTGTTGGAATCAAACAAAAACTCAATTTTGGACCTCGCCCGGTCGATCGCAGGAGTGGCAGCGTTGTAAATCACCCGGTTCTGGGTATCGGCAATGGTGCGGGTACTGGTATTAAACGCCCGGTAGCTGAGGGCACCTGCGGTGAGAGCCACCACCAGAACCAGCAAAACCGTGGTCGGCAGAACGAAACCAGCCGTGGCCTGACGGCTTCGGCGTTGGGTAATCAGGGCGGCCCGTAACAGCCAGGCGACCAGTGACTTGGTGATGCTCCTGTGCAGTCGCCAGATCTGTCTAAGAAGGGACTGGACAGCTTTAGCGAGTTTGCGATCTGACATAGCTGCTTCCTGCGAATAAGGCGAGAGTTTTTAGCTAAGAGTGGTACAGATGAAGTCAACACGAAACAGAAGCTAGAGCAGAGTTCCCTGATGAATAGGTGAATTATGAACGACTTCTCGAAAAATCCACAAACTTCTGGTGTAGATTCTCACAGTGTTAGCAATTCAACCAGCCTGTCATCAACGGGGAAGATACGAGTCAGGGCTTATTAGAAAGTGAAATCAACCTCAGGGGAGTCACGGAGGAGCAGGAAATAAACTGTAAAGACCTGGTAAAAGTCCGCGATTCCACGTATCAGGGAACTCCAAATCGGGCATTCTCCAATCGAAACCTTAATAATAGCGGAAAGATTCGTTGACTTTAGTATGAATCAGACCGTAGCAATCTTACCCATGCAAAGCAGCAGAACGATCAGGGGTTAAAAAGATTTATCCGGTTAAGCCTTGGAATTTGGCTCTCCTGAGGGCTGAAACATCTCCGAATGATTACCCATCTTATCTATTCATTTTTCCGGAGAACTTTTTCATCAGCCAGTCGGCTTGTGACAGTTTAGGGACGGCAGAATTTTCGTTCGCGATCGCTGGCGGGCTCCTGCCAGGAATAGGCAAAGTGGCTGATGGACTTGAGGTTGGGGGCCACGCGGCGAATGGCCTCCATCTGGACTTCCAGGGGGGGACGGTTGCTGACGGACTCCTGCCAGATTCCCGCCAGAACGGGTTTCACCAGGGTCCGGGGTGCGGCCCAACTGAGGACGCGCTGGACCTGGGACACGATGCAACTGGTATCGCCGCAGGTGGCATAAGCCATTGGGTGCCATTCCAGACTGCTGGGGAAGCGGTCCCAGGGCTGCATGCGGGAATCGAAGCCAGTTTTGCCTACGGTGGCATTGCCTTCCGGGAAGAAGACGGCTCCGGCTGGAATGCGCTGCTCCTGAGTAATGGCAGCAGCAGCCAACAGGAAGTCGATCACTCCCTGGTAAGCGTGGGCTACGGCCAGATTCCAGAGTTCTGATTGCAAGGCTGGAAGGCGTTTGGTGAGGGGAAGGCTGGATTTGACGCGGTCGCCATTCAATCCCTGCCAGGACGGGTCTTTTTCTTTGGGATATAGGGCATTGACCTCTCTCAGGTCGTCGCCGGAGATATAGCCTTTACTGAGGTAGCGGTTGATCAGGTCCATCCCCTTGTAATTAAGGGCACGCTGCAACAGGGTCTTCCAGGAGGAATCACCGTAGATCCACAGATCCTGTACCTTGCTAGCAACGGAGGCAGCCCCAAAACTGCGGGGGTAGCGAATGTAATCGAATAAAATGCCATCGGGTTTACGGCGAGCAACGGCTCGGACCATCTGCCCGTAGTCTTGTCGAGCCTGGGGGCTGTAGGGGTCGATGAAGGCTTCATCGGGATTACCCAATCCCAGATCGACGCTCAACCCGGCAATGGTGTTGGCGTTCAGGCTGGTTTGACCCAGGCCGTTACGGGCAATTGTCTGCTGGCGATCGGGACGGCGCACGTAGTTGGCTCCGAAGTTCATGCTGAATAGCCAGGCATAGACTTTAAGCCCCCGTTGCCGCCCTTTTTGAATGGCCTGGGCCAGCAGGTCTATTGTTTCTCTTCCAGACCCTGCCATCACTGATGGCCAAGGAGTGGGATTATCCGTTGCTGGGAGCAACACCCGCCCGTTATAAAACGTTTCAACATAGATCTGGTTATAGCCCCGGTTCACAATCTGGTCGAACACGGCATCCAGCGTACCGGGTCTGGCATCGCAGGGGTAGAGGCGAATCCAGATTGCCTGGTCTTGAGTCCAGGTATTCTGGCGGCACTTCCGCAACCCTTCGGCATGTTTGCGGAGCATTGCCATGTAGTTTTTTTGAGCATTTTTGTCGCCTTTGAGGGTTGCCTGCCGCAGCCGGTCTTTCTGGGCGATCGCCTCTGGAGTTTGCTGACAGTAGGGTGATATTTGCGCCTGGGCTGGCATCGTGTTCAGCTCTAGCCCGACAAAGCCGGTGGCCAGTATCGCAACGACGAGGTGACGGCAAAAATTGAATTGCATCGGTTCCATGAAAGCATTCCGGACTAACCGTCAGCCATTATCGACGCGATCGCCCGAAATGTAACAGTCAATCTACAATTATCTTTGCCAGAAGTAAGTAGCCATCATAAACGGCGTACAGGGTCACAAATTGGAACCGGGGAGTCACCTCCAAAAGCAAAACTGCGGCTTATGTTTGTAGTAACGGCTTTAGTCGTCCCAATCACTAGAAGACGGACTCTTGAGACATCCTGTTAGCACTAAATTAACGACAAACTTACCCTTTACATATCAGCAGGTGGTTGGTCAATCAATTGAGACATGGCTTCTTCAGCTCGCTTGTTGAGATATATCGCTTCATTATTTACAGATTCAACCCAATCGAGCGGAAACCAGTGACATCTCCCATCGTGGGAATCATTCTGGGTTAATCTAATGTATTTCCCGCCTTCCACCCGGTCTACGGTGCCAATATGCACACCGGGAGAACCTTCCATGCTGCCCATACCCTTCGCATGAACCATTAAATGTTCTTTAATTTGAGATGCATCAACCATATTAAAGCTCCTGCTTAAAAATAAACTGGTGCACAGAAATTGAAGTGTGAAATGAAGTATGAAATAATCCCAACTAATTATCATTTCTAAGACTTTTTCGAAAGAATAAGCTTGATTCAACGAGATACTTAATACTTGATTAAGCAAAACGCTTAATGGAAATACTCGCTTAATGGAAATACCTGATTATAGATCTTGCAAACCCAAAGTTCGTCATCCCTTAGATAGAAGGTAGCATTCAGCAGTCCTAAATCAGTCATGAGATGGAGAGGCTTTGTGAGAAGGGATTTCTGTGGAACCCTTCCTCACAATCCAAACAGGATCGCTATAGTCGTCTATCGTCTCATCTCTCACCTCTCCTACCTGGGCCCCAAAATTCAGCCCCAAAATTCAAAAGATCGGGTATCCTGCCATGTAGTGAACTGCTCTCCTGAATGTTGGGTCTGTAATGAAAGTTTGGATTACTTGCTTTGTTGCCTTGTTTGGCGCAGCGGAGTTGCTGCAATGGTTCCAACAGTTTTCGCTACCGCTGCCGGTATTTGTTGTAGGTGGGGTGTTTCTGGCGATCGCGTCCAACTACGATAAACTTCCCAATTTTCCTTTTCATGCAGATGATGAAGAACCGGAGATGCTTCAAAATCCCTCCGATCCAATTCAACTGACTCAAACCAGCCAACCAGCGAGTCCATCCAAACGAGTCGAACGTTCTGTTTCGTTTGAAATTCGCAAACCCTTTCAGCCGGGGGATTAGTGATGGGTTATGCAACTAAGGGAGTCGAGGGGGTTGAGGAAAGATGATTGACACATTGCCAATACCGCAAAATCTGGTGACAGATACCTGGGTTGAAGCCTCCTGGGAGGAGTACACTTTGCTGGCAGACAGTCCGGCATGTGAGACGGGACGATGCTACTACGATGAAGGGTGGATGAGGATTGAAATGTCCGCATTAGGACCATTACACGGACGAGAAAATTCAATTGTTTCAACCCTGGTCGTTTTGTTTACCACATTAAAAAACATCCGCAGTGCAGAGCTAACCAATACAACCTTTCGTAAAGAGGGGGTTAGAGATTGTCAACCTGATATTGCGTTTTATCTTGGTTCAGCTTTTCGTTTGCCGTCTCTAGATAATTCTCCAGTTAATGTGGATGAGTTTGGTGCGCCTCAACTGGCGATCGAAATTGCTTCAACCACATTAAGTGATGATTTGGGACGTAAGCGATTGTTGTATGAACGGCTAGGTGTCCAGGAGTACTGGGTGGTCGATGTCAGTGTGACAGAGGTATTTGCCTTTGAAGTGGCAGATGGGGGTAGCAAGCAGATTAAGGAGTCGAAGGTACTGCCAGGCTTGGAGATTGCCTTGATTGAGGAGACTCTGAAGCGCAGCCAGATTCAGGATGATGGAGAGATCAATCGTTGGCTGTTGCAAGTATTTAGTAGATAGAAACAGATCTCCCCTTGGTGTAACGGCAAGCTCAGCCTAATTCAATTTATCCGAGTCACTATTTATCCGAGCCACTATCGTAGCCTCCCGGATCTCAGAATACTGACGATCAGCCAGAGTCCGAGAAAGCAGGCTGAGAAGAATAGCACAATACTGACCCAAAAGAGAAGCCCCGTTCCGCCATTAGCAAGGGTGAGGGCGGCACCCATGATCAGCGCACCGACCAGAATACTTAAGGAAAGGCGGTTGGCGGAATCATCGACACTGCGGCGTAAACCTTCCATGTCTCGCATGTTCAGATTCCACTGGAGGGTTTCCGTTGTAATTCGCTCCAAAAGCAGTTCAACCTGACGGGGGGATTGCAGCCCCAGGGTCTTTAGATCCAGAGCGGTTCGCAAAAGTGCCTGGAGTGGAGCCTCACCCACCAGTTGCCGCCGGAACAGGTCCGTCATTAAGGGTTTGATCTGGTTAGAGAAGTTGAAATCGGGGTCGAGTTTGCGGGCGACGCCTTCCAGATTGGCGATCGTTTTGGCATACAGCCCCATGTTGCCAGGAATTCGGAGATGGTTGGCACGGGCTTTTTGTAACACCTCGTAGAACAACTGGCTAAAGTTGATTTGGGAGAGGCTGACGTTGAAATAGCGGCGCAGGATGCGATCGTAGTCATTTTCTAACCGGGCCAGATTGACTGGCTCTACTGATTCTGCCAGTTGCAAGGTGAGCTGAGTACAGCGCTGAGCATCGAGATTGACGATCGCCAGCAGCATTTCCGTCAACACCTGCTGGGTGCGGGGATCTAACCGCCCCACCATGCCACAGTCAAGCAAGGCCACTCGCCCATCTTTCAGGTAAAACAAATTGCCGGGGTGGGGGTCGGCATGGAAGAAGCCATCAATGTAAATCTGCTGAAAAAATGCCCGAACCAGCATGCTAACAATCGCTTGCTTTTCTGCTGTGAGGTCACCTGCAAAACCGATGCCATTAAAATTGGCTAGCAACAGGGGCACCCCATCCAGCCACTCCATCACCAGCAGCTTACTGGTGGTCAAATCCCAGTAGATTTCGGGCACGACCAGGCGGGTCGGGTCGAACCAGCGACTGGCGGAAAGGTTGCGCCGGAGTTGATCCGTATTGGAAGCTTCCTGGGAAAAGTCCAGCTCTCCTCGCAGAGAAGTAGCGAATTCTTCGGCCAGAGCCTTGAGGTCATAGTAGCGCCCAAAGTTGGTGCGAGAAACCAGGTCTGCCAGGCTGTGGAGGAGGGCAATGTCCTGTTCAATGACGGTTTCAATTCCGGGTCGCTGAATTTTGAGGGCCACTTCTCGACCATCGGCAAGGGTGGCACGATGGGTTTGGGCGATCGACCCGGCGGCGACGGGTTGGGGGTTAACGGTTTTGAAAACTTCCTCTAAAGGGCGGTGTAACTGCTGGCGGATGACCGTTTCCACATCCTGCCAGGGAACGGGGGGAACTTCTGCCTGAAGGGCGGTGAGTTCAGTGATATATTCCGGAGGCAACAGATCCGGGCGGGTACTGAGTAGTTGCCCCAGCTTGACATAGACTGGACCCAGCTCAACCAGGATATTTCGCAGAACGGCTGGAGGAGGGAGTTGGGGTTCTTCTGAGCGGGTGCCAGTGAGCAACCGTCGCATATAGCCCCAGCCATTACGCAGCACAACTTCAGCAATTTCGCGTTGGCGGGAACTGGCCTGGGCGAGACGTGAAAACATTCTGGTTCTGATTAATGAGTTGTGAGTGATTAGCTGCTGAAAGCACTCTAACAGCTAATACCAATTTAAATTGCGAATTTGGCAGATCGATTTGTGGAAGCGAAGTGGGCAGTAGGGAGTGGGAGGGTGGATGGGTGGGTGAGTAGCTCATTCACCCGATTACTCTCTATCCTTTCCCAATCAGGACGACTAAGGAGAAGTTGTTTACAGCAAATCTCTGAACTGGGGGTCAGCCTGAATTTCCTTGAGTACCTGCTTAATTTCCTGGGTACGGTCTTTTTTCACAATCAGGGTGACTTTGCCATCCCGAACGATGACTGTGTCCTCCAGGCCAATGGTGACGATCAGGTCATCTTCGTCGGTGGCATAAAACAGGGCTCCTTGCGTATCCAGTCCAACGTGACGGGCCAGTTCGACGTTGGGGTTGTCGCCTTTGAGCAACCGTTCGATCGCGTTCCAATCGCCCAGGTCATCCCAACCAAACGCCACGGGCAATACGTAGGCTTGCTGAGTTTTTTCCATCAGGGCGTAGTCGATACTCTTCTTGGGAAGTTCAGGATAGGAAGCAATTCCTTTCTCTTCCAGGGGACCAATAATCTCTGGAGCATAGATATTCAGCTCATCCAGGGCAACGCCTGCCCGAAAGACAAACATGCCGCTGTTCCAGCTAAATTGCTGGGTTGCTAGAAATTCTTCGGCGGTTGGGCGATCAGGTTTTTCGGTGAAGCGATCGACCCGGTAGGCGGGAAAGCCTATACTGGAGCCCGGTTGGGTACCAAAGAAGCCAGCTAATTCACCTTGCTTAATGTAGCCATAGCCTGTGGAGGGGAAGGTGGGGGCAATTCCCAGGGTGACAATGGCGGTTTCTCTGGCGGCCAGTTCTGCGGCGGCCATGAGGGTGGCTTGAAACATTGCTTGATCAGCAATCCAGTGGTCTGCTGGGAAGAATCCCAGAACGGTGTCTCGACCGTAGCGCTGGGTAATTTCGAGGGTACTCCAGGTGACGGCGGGGGCGGTGTCTCTGCCTTCCGGTTCTACCAGCAAGTTTTCTTTGGGCAGTTCGGGGAGTTGCTCGCAGACACCATCTGCCAGGTGGGAGGCAGTCACAACCCAGATGGATTGCCAGCCTCCGGCGATCGCCAGCAGTCTTTCTGCGGTTGCCTGTAGCAGACTACGACCACTCCCATCCAGGCTCAGAAACTGCTTGGGACGATGTTTACGGCTGAGGGGCCAGAAGCGCTCTCCTTTACCACCTGCCAGAATTACGGGTACCAGGGATTGATGGGTCATTGTCTACCGTCACAACTCTGCGTCAATCTTACGTGAAGGCTTTACGAAATTCTTGCCTCTGTGCTCGTATCTTTATCTACTCTTTGAAGTAATAGTCATACTTGGGAGAAGCTGTAAAGAGAATGGATGCTCCTTCCCCCGATCAAACTCAACGCCAGTTGTTAGCAGAGGCGTTGCAGCTTTCTCGCTACCTATTGAACCCCGCTGGGGAGGTAGATGTTGATCGGTTTGAGGCACGTCAGGCCCGGTTGCGCCAGATTCGGGAGGCGTTGAAGGCGTTTGCCCATCCTATCTGCCGCGATTCTTTGCCGATCGAGTCGATTCCGCTGGCCGTGCGAGTGGCATTTGTAAAAGCGGCCCTGCTTGTAACCCGCTATCAGTACCTGGGGGGCAACCACTGGCAGGGTACATTAGAGTCTCCCACCCTGAGTCGGTATCAGCCTGACTCTATTCCCGCTCCGTTGCTTTCAGAACAGGCTGCTAAGCGGTTGTGCCAGTTGTTCGCACTTCCGTCTGCAATGGAGGTTGAACTTCAGGAGGGGTTGAACAGGGTGGATCGCCATATTCAGCAGCAGCGGCGAATTATCCAGGCGGTTTTAGCTAGCGGAGCGGAGGAGTCTTCTGCCATTCCCTCTGCCGCCAGGCTTTTTCCCTATCTTTTTGGGGACGTTCCTATTCCAGCCGCTGCGCTTGACTGCGTTTATACACCCATGCAGATTTTTTTCTGTCTGGATTACCAGGATGACCAATTGCGCGATTCTGCTCTCTGGCAGGGCTTGACGGAATCGGAGCGATCGCAGGTGCAGGCATTTTTGCGATCGCTGAAGCAATTTACCTTTGAACTATTTCAGCGGTTTCCCGTATTTGGTCCCTGCACCGCGCAGACGCTGAATTATGAATGGTGTGCCCAGTTAGCCGCCTCCCTGGGGCTTGAAACAGCAGAAGTGCTTCAAACCCTGACCCGTTCTGTGGGGATTTTGCCTACGCAAAGGGCAGAGGCTTTTCTGCTCCACGATATCTGGGGGCATCACTGGCAACTGACTTTAACCCAGTTTGAAAGTGATTACGCGATTTTAATGACCTGCGATGAACCACTGCGGGCCGGGGAAACTGCCTATACCCAAACGGGGCCTCTGGCCTGCCGCGAGTTGTTTGTGCGGGAAAACGATCGAGTTGATGTCGATCTAGAGCGAGCCCGATTGTTTTTCCATGCCGAAGTAGAGCAACGGTTAGGGTTGCTGTTTACTCACCTGATTGCCGAAATGACAGCAGATGTGGCGGAGTTTAAGTTTGTTTGGGACTATCCCCATTCTGCGGATCAACTGTTAAGCTCGTCGCTGTTCAAAACTGACCCGGCCAAGCTGGATCTGACCCTAGCCGATGTGGATTTCCTGTTCTTGAAAGTGTTACGCCCCCTGCTGGAGGTTCACCTTTCGGTATTTGAAGAGAGCGTTCTGGAAACTGATTTGTTGGACGAATGGACCAAAGCTGGTTACAGAGTAGATTCCCTGGAATTGCGCACCAGCTTGAAACAGGCGATCGCCCATCTCTACCAAATTTTTCTCCAGGAATACAACTGCACGTACCTGCCAACCATGACTGGCGAAACTGGAATGTTTACCCAGATTGTCAGTAACTTGCTCTATCTGCAAAATGCCATCAACAGTCTCTACACCGACCGGATTGCCCAGATGGACTCCGAACTGCCATTTCAAGACTTATTAATTGTATTTGTGGGTTGCTACTGCTCCAGCGACAGTTTTTCAGAATTTTGGGCGATCGATAATGTCCTGGCGAACTATTTTTTACCCTGCTGGCATGGGTTGAAGCAACTATAGTGATTCTATTTGGATTGTGAGCAAAGGTTTCTGCGGAACCCTTGCTGACAAAGCCTCTCCATCTCACGACTGATTTAGAACTGCTATGTATGGGTAGATGAGTGGATGAGTTTTGAGTTCTGAGTTCTGAGTTGAATGGCTCTGAAATGAGCTCATAGCAGTTCTTGATTTTGGGTTTTAGATTTTGGATTGTGAAATAGTTGCAATCGATGGTTTTGTAAATTGATCTGCCAAATTCGCAATTTCAATTGGTATCAGAACTAAAGTTCTGGCTCAGAGCTAAAATCAGTTGAAACTGACTGAAACGCAGGTCTGTTAGGGTTTGAACCTGTTTTAACAGGTTTTCGCCTTAAGCCTGAGATTGATCTCAAGGC
>JAIMBL010000087.1 GCA_023511615.1 Leptolyngbyaceae cyanobacterium HOT.MB2.61 | reverse complement strand
CTTGCACTTTAGCAGACTTGATCCCGCTTGAAAACTAGGCACAGTAAACCTTTGCTGCTTTTTTCAGCAAGCCCTATGTAATAGAACATTTGCTAATTTCCTGCCCCCAGCTACTAAATAAAACAGCTTTAGTACTTGAGGTACCAATATCTACTCCAATGACATAACGCTGATTGATCAAGGAATGCTCTCAATAGATAAACCCTTTGCAGATAAAGCAGCAAGCACAGTTTCAACCAGCTTATTGGGATCAATTGGCTTAAGCAGATAAGCTTCAAACCCGGTTGCAGCAAAACCCTGCTGGGGAGAAACTAATCGCAGGTTGTTTTATGATATTACCGCATTGATGGCGATCGCTAAAACGCTAGTATCAGAATCCTCTAGAGCCCTGACCTTGCGAATCAAAGAATAACCATTTTCAAAGGGCATGATAATGCCAAAAATCATAAAGTCGAACTGAGCTCCATTGAAAACTTGCAACGCATCCCTGGCATAAGCAACGGCAGTTACTTTTATCCCACAGGCTTCAAGGATAAAAGAATAAGCAACCGTGAATCACTTTAGTCATCCACTTTAGTCATCAACGACTAGCGCTCTCAAGCCATTGAGGGCAGAGTATTCACCCAATGCACAAACCACTCTTCAGCCCCCAGCCCCAGCCCCCTCAAAGCTAGCTTCTAGCTCCTCAAAAAGTGTGGCTCACTCAACTGGGAAACTCTATAAATTCCAGGATGCGTCTTTGGGTAGATGCACTGGAAGCTCTGTAGTGAAAGGCTTTATATATTCTAGAAAATATTTCCTTCTAGACAGGGCAGCGCTTAAACTGTCTAAGAGGATCGTTGAAAAGTATTAGATGTGCCGTAGTCGTTCCCTAAATCTTCAATTCTGGAACTTTGAGACCCGATCTCGAAAACTTCAGGGATTGAAAAGCAGTTCGGGTTCAACTAGCACTTCTCAAGCTTTCCTCTATAAATTCAACTGGAGTACTAAGGAGATAAAAAACCATGATTCAACGTGGTACTAAGGTTCGTGTTTTACGCCAAGAGTCCTACTGGTATAAGGATGTAGGAACAGTTGCATCTGTTGATAAAAGTGGGATTAAATACCCAGTTATTGTGCGGTTTGAACGGCTCAACTATGCAGGCGTGAACACCAACAATTTTGCAGAGTCGGAACTTGAAGAGATCGGAACCACATCAAAACCACAGGAGAGCAGAACCCTGAGTAGCAAGGTGACACCGCCGGATGCCCCCGTTCACACAACGAGTAGTGGTTCCTCCGATGTTGAAAAGCCCCCTGCTGAATCCGATGTTGAAAAGCCCTCTGCTGAATCCGAAACTCCCAGTGACGATACTCAGAGTGCAGGAGAGCCCAATCAGGGAACGGATGCCCAGTAGGCAATTAATGAATTTCCAGTTTTCCCGGCTTGTCGGTGGAAGAGTTAACGGCAAGCCAGGAAAACTTTTGAGCTTTACCATTTCAGTTAAACCATTTCAGTTAATTTCAGTTAAACCATTTCAGTTAAAAGGATGATTTGTCAGATATCGGTGAGTGTCCACTAATACCTGTTTACTACCAGCAAAGGTGAGAAGGGCGATCGCCCCTTCAAAGTCCAGCCAGATATAGGCTCGAATTTCTTCTTTCTGGCATTTCACAGTTGCCGACTGCACTAATGCTGGGAAATAAATCACGGTTTTGCGAAATCGTTCTCCTCGCCGGGTGAAGAAGTACCGCTCCGAAAACGATACCCCATTCAACACCGTATAGTCTTCAATTCCCGTTTCTTCAACAAATTCCCGGCAGGCTGCCTGTAAGGCGGACTCACCCGGATCGGCATGCCCCTTTGGAAATCCCCAATGCCCCGCATGGTGCTGAATTAACAAAAACTGATATCCATGATTCCCACAGAGAACTGGAACGATCCCAAATGCCTCATCCTGGGCAAATTTTGAACCCGTCATAGTCGGTCTATACTGGCTGTCACCCTACCGTTATATAGCAGTCCTAAATGATTTGTGAAAGGAAAGGGCTTTGTGAAAAGGGATTCCGCCGGAATCCCTTTTCACAATCCAGATAGGATCGCTATAGCCGCAGCAGGCATCGAGGGCAGTGCAGGGAAATGAGATTTGATTGGAAACATTGATTCCTAAGCTACAGCAGCGGCTTCGCTGGCTTCCTTGCCGTGGCCCCGCAACAGATCCATCAATTCATCCCGGTAATCATGAAAAATAGAGTGGCGCTTAACGTGATGCGTCCGTTCAGGTAGGACAATTTGGATCTCACGCCGAACAGTTCCGGGACGGGCACCGAGGGCATAGATGCGGTTAGAAAGAAAGACCGCTTCTTCTACATCATGGGTAATCATGAAAACCGTTAGATGGGTACGAGCCCAGAGGTCAAGCATAAACTCGTGCATGGCTTCCCTGGTATGGACATCCAGAGCACCAAAGGGTTCATCCATCAGGAGTACTTTGGGCTCTGAGGCGAGGGCGCGGGCGATCGCTACCCGTTGTTTCATCCCCCCTGACAATTCCTTGGGAAGGGCTCTGGCAAATTTCGACAGACCCACTACGTTGAGATAATAACTGGCTTTTTCACGCCGCTCCTTCTTGCCAATACCCTGAAGTTTCAGCCCAAATTCAGTGTTCTCCTGCACATTCATCCAGGGATAGAGGGTATAGTGCTGAAAAACCATGCCGCGATCGGGCCCTGGTCCCGTCACCCGCTCACCATCGACTTTCACCTCTCCACTCGTCGGCATGTCCAACCCAGCGATTTGGCGCAACAAGGTAGACTTTCCTGACCCCGACGCCCCTACTGCACAGATAAACTCACCCCGCTTAATGCCCATATTGATGTCCTTCAGAACCACCAAGGTTCCCTCCCTGGTACTAAAGTGCTTGTACAGGTTATTGATTTCCAAAAACATAGGCTGAACCTCTGTGGGAATGGAGTTGTGTAAGGGAGCTACTGACTTGAAACTAAGGAACTGGAGGTAGGTATTAGAGGCTGGGAGTCAGGGCTTAGGGGCTAAAGCTAACAGCCAGGGGATAACGGCCTAAATGAGTGCTACCGCTTTTGGGATGCCCAATGGCAAGACACTCTGAGTAAATATTGGAATAGCAGGTCAAACACGAGACCAATGACGCCAATAACGATTAAGCCAACAAAAATTTCATCCGTTTTGAGAAACCGACCAGCTACACTAATACGGCGTCCTAAACCTTCCGTAGCCGCGATGAGTTCAGAGACAATAACCAGTTGCCAGGCTGCTGCAAGGTTAATTCGACAGGCGTCAATGATTCCAGAGAGAACGTAGGGGAAGATCACCTGGAGTAGGGTCTGTAAGCGATCGCCTCCCAGAGTGTAGGTCGCTTCAATTAAGTCTTTGGGAACAAATTTTACGGTGTCCATCACCATCAGGGAGTTGAAAAAGAAGACACCAATGAAGATCAGCATAATCTTGGGCTCTTCGCCAATGCCCAGATACAGAATGAGCAAGGGAATAAAGGCTGGAGCAGGCATATAGCGCATGAGCCCAAACAGAGGTTCCAGCAGAGCCCGAATACTGGGAAAACTGCCCATCAGCACTCCTACTGGAATTGAGCAGATAGCCGCCAGCAAGAAACCAACACCCACTCGCCACAAACTTGCGACCGTATCCTTTAAGAGTTCGCGGGTGCTCCACAACCGTCCGAAGGCTCTTGCCACATCAGCCGGTGACGGTAAGAACTTAGGATCAACATTCCCAAATGTGGTGACTATCCACCATAGAAGCAGGGGCAGGCCGATAGATGTGACCATCAGAGCTGTTTGCAGGGGTTTGGGAATATCTTCAGCGAGCCGCCAGAAAACGTCGAAACCGGATTTTGACTGGGGAGGGGAGGGTTCAATGCCGGTGCTTTGAGTCATATGGAAATTAGGAGAGTTTTGAGTTTTCGGCTTCTTCGCTGGTAGTTTGAATGTAGACGGCGGGGTTCGTGCAACTTGCGGTAAGGATTAGCCCAATAAGGAATAATCCAATGTAAGCGAGCCGCGATCGCAGTTTCATTGCTGACCTTCGCTAAGGTTTGCTGTCTGGCGCTGGGGGATGCTTGATCTCTGAGAGGCAGGTTAGGGTATCCAGTATCAGTAACGGATGAAGCGATCGCAAATCTGTTACATCTGCTACTTAATAGAACAGCCGCCCCAACAATCCCTCTGAGCAGCCGCAACAAACTATGAACCGCAACAGTGATGAAATAAAGGAATTAGAAATCAGAAGCCAGAGGAGAAAAGATTCTGGCTCCTGACTTACGGCTTCTGACTTCCACATTCCAGTCAGGACTTCTTAGCTTTCTCTGCGTAAGCTTTAATGAAGCGATCGTCAAATAGATTACTGAGGTCGGGTTTTGTTTTTGCCAGTCCAACTTCCATAAGAAAACCTGACATTTGCTCCGCTGCAAATTGCAGTGAAGTCATACTGTTGCCCGGTTGAAAGGCTTTCAGGTTGTCTTCGATGGTGAAGATTCGTGTCCCGGTCGCATAGTCTTTGTATTCGTCCACGGATACCCCGGCCCGTTTCGCCATAATTTCAATGGAACGGTCTGGATTTTTCTCCATGTAATCCAGAGTGGCGAACCAGGAATCAACCATGGCCTGCACCTGGTTGGGATGTTCATTAACAAACTTACGAGTAAAAACTAGGTGATCGGGGATGGCTCCTGGGAAATCTTTGGAGCTAAAGAGTTCTTTACTACCAGGACGCTTGAGAGCCTGGGTGGTAAACGGAGCAAATACACCAACGGCATCAACCTGCCCAGCAACAAAGGCTGCCGCCGCCTTTCCTGTTTCGAGTGGAACAAAAGTGATGTCTTTCGGGCCCAACCCTTCTTTTTCTAAACCCAGCAACAGCAGGAAATGATCGACCGTACCTTCTTCAGCAGCAACCTTTTTGCCTTTCAAATCGGCGATCGCATCAATCCCCTCCCGGACGATGATCTTGTCGTTCCCTGTAGAGTTGTCATTGACCAGCACAACAACCTGATCCGCTCCACCCGCGACGGAACTGATGGTATCGTTTAGAGTTTGGGAGTTGGCGTCAATCTGTTCGGCAGCCAGCGTGCTAATCGATTCCAGGTAACCATCAAACCATTTCAGATCCACAGCGACATTGTTTGCCTCAAAAATTTTTTCGTCCTGGGCCACCTGCCAGGGAAACCATCCGGGCCAGGCACTAAACCCCAGCCGCACTGTCGTTTTTCCCGCTGGTGGAGGAGAACTGCCAGTTTGGGTGGATACCTGGCTGGCAGGATTGGTACAACTTACCGTCAGAATCACACTGATGAGAAACAGGGCAACACAGGACAGATGCGATTGCAATTTCATAGCAACTACTCACAATAGAACAGAAGAACAGAACAGAAGAACAATGCAATGGGCTACCTCAATCACTTTTACTCTGCAACTGGGGTAAGGGCCGCTGGCGAGGCCGCTACCGTAGCCTGCACCCAGGCAAACCAGGCTTCCAACCCCATACCAGTCCTGGCAGAAACCGGAATGATGGTGACCCGTGGGTTAATCTGGCGGACGTTAGCCTCCAGTTGTTGCAGATCAACATCCAGATAGGGAACCAGGTCTGTTTTGGTAATCAGCAAACAGTTGGCTTCCCGAAACATGATGGGATACTTGAGGGGTTTGTCTTCTCCCTCAGTCACGCTCAGAAGCGCTACTTTGGCATGTTCACCCACTTCAAACTCTGCCGGACAAACCAGATTGCCAACGTTTTCCACCAGCACCAGATCAAAGGTTGACGGGTCATGCTCATGTTCTAAACGGTGGATGCCCCCTGCTACCATCTTTGAGTCCAGGTGGCAGGAACGCCCAGTGTTAATGGCAATCACGGGAACTCCATACCGGCGCAGGCGATCAGCATCCAGTTCCGTCGTCATGTCTCCCTCAATCACTGCAATCTTGAGCGATGGGGAAAGGGCTTCCAGAGTTTTTTCTAATAGGGCCGTCTTTCCTGCCCCCGGACTGCTCATCAGGTTAAGACAGGTAATCCCCCAGGCATCAAAATGGGCCCGATTGTGGTCGGCTCCTTCCTGGTTGGCATGGAGCAAGTTAATACCGACGGCAGTGTTAATGGTTTGGTGCATAGTTAAGAATCTTGAGTTTTGAGTTCTGAGTTGTTGTCATTACACCGAGTCCCTAGCCCCTGTCCCCCATTCCCTGACTTCTGGCTCCTGACTCCTGTATTCTTCTGGAATGCGTTCGATTGAGTGCTCTAATCGTTGTCATTACACCGAGTCTCTGGCCCCTGCTCCCCCAGTTCCTGCTTCCTCCTCCTTTCCGGCATATTCCACCCGATCAATCTTTAGTTCTCGCCCTGAACAGATGTCTTCCATGGGCGATCGACAGTCAGGGCAGGCGTATTGAATCCCAATTTCAGGGCGATATTCTTGCTGGCATCGATGGCAAAAGGCTATCAACGGTGTTTCCTGAATTTCCAGGGTGGCTCCTTCCAAGAAAGTGCCACGAGTTTGTACCTCAAACGCAAATTGCAAACTTACAGGCTCGACACAGGTAAATTCGCCTACCACCAGATGAACCTTAGAAACTTGTGGGGTTTCTGATTGTGATGCCAGCCAGTCGCTTAGGGTGACAATTAGAGCCCTGGTCATGTCAACTTCGTGCATGGTGAGAGTGGGGAGAGATAAGGAGTTATAAATTATGAGTTTCAAGTTTTGAGTTCTAAGGTAAAAATCTAAATTCAAAACTTAAAACTCAAAACTTACAGCGAGTTTCAAATGCATAAACCACTCTTTAGCCCCTGGCCCCTGCCCCCTAGCCCCTTAAAAGGGGTAGTTTCTTCAACTGAAAAACCCTGTAAAACTCTTTAAGTCCATTCCTGATCCACATTCATGTTGGCTTCTGCATGAATGTAGGCAGGTTTTGACTGGCGGGGGAGTTGCCCGGAGACAACCAGGTGTGCCATCGTGTCGCAAATGATGCGGGTTGCCATGAGAGCCGTCATATCACTGACATCGTAGGGGGGGGAGACTTCTACGACTTCAATGCCGCAAACAGGGGCTTTTTGAACAATTTTGCCCAGCAGAGACAGGGCTTCACGGGGAAGCAAGCCACCCGGTTCGGGCCAGCCAGTGCCGGGCACAAATCCGGCGTCAATGCAGTCAATGTCAAAGCTGATCCAGACACAGTCGGTGCCATCCAGCGCCCGTTCCAGGGCAAAGTCGGCTGCTGCATCAATTCCCCGCTCCACGATGTCAGTCACAGTAAGGATATTGGTCATCCGCTCCCGACAGACTTTTACTCCCTGACGGGGTACCTGCCAACCGCCAATGCCTAATTGCACCAGGTTTTTGGCAGGGGCGTTTGCCATGTTGGTGGCGTGAAACCAGGGGCAGGTGTGCATCCGCTCGTCCAGGTCGGTTTCCTGGGTGTCGGCGTGGCGATCGAAGTGAATGATGCCTACTTTCCTATCCCCTAAATGGCGACAGATACCTCGAACGGTGGGAAATCCGATGGAGTGATCACCGCCCAGAATGATGGGAAACGCTCCAGAGGCAAAGAGGTGGGCTACGCCCTTAGAAATCTGATCAAAGGATTTCTCATTGTTGGCAGGAATGGTGAAGATATCGCCGACATCACAGAGGGTGATCTGTTCTCGCAGGTCTACACCCAATTCGAAGTTATAAGGAGTGTAGAGGGCAGAGATGCGGCGGATACCCTGGGGACCGAAGCGAGTCCCCGGACGGTAGGTGGTGCCAGAGTCATGGGGAACGCCGACGATCGCCACATCGTATTCCCCAACCCGACGCACATCTTCCAGATAGGGAGCTTTCAGGAAAGTGTTAATACCAGCAAAGTGGGGAAGCTCGCCGCGGGAAAAGGTGGGAATGGAGCGATCGCGAATACTGGCTGCTGCTTCTAACCCGTACTCTAAACCTTTTGCTACTTCCTGCTGCCAGCCAGTCAGGGGCAATTGGCTCTCTCGCTCCAGAGCGCGGCTCGCTTCGGAAGGAGATTGAGGGCAAGAATCTGGGCTGCGGAACAAAGGATTGTCGGACATAATCACACCCATCAGAACGGAACAATTTCAACAGAAAGCCCGGCAGAGGAGCAACTATCCTGTCAAGCTGCCATCCCTCCCGGGCTTTTCTCCCGCCGTGTAGCTATGATCGCTGGCAATTGCAAGCCTTCACCACAGCCTGCCTCTCTCGGACCAAACACTCAAAAAACAATCTAAAGCTGGAACCCTAGAGGCACTAAATTTTTCTGAAGTTATATTGTGACTAGGTTTAGCAAGAAAGTGCCCCCAATTTTGTATCAGGAGCAACACAATGCCAGGATTTTGTATAGGGCAACCTTGATGATGAGAAATACCTTTTACATAGGGAAAACGCATAAAATGTAAGGTTGTTAGCATTCACTTAAAATTTTTGTTCACACCAGTTCATTGCTCTTCCAAATGACTTCTGCTTCTAAACCTCGTCCATCGATTCGTTATTCCAGCCAGACAATTGAACGGGCAGAGCGAGCAATGCGGTGTGCTCCCTTTCGGCTAAAGTTACTGCTCACAATGGTTCATCAAAGTGTTTCCCTGATAGCGATCGCAGGACAGGCCGGTTTACACAACCAGTACACCGATAAGCCTCTGTCTGAAATGACCGCAGAAAATGAACTGCTATGGCTCATTCAGGTTGGATTGCTCCGGCGTGAAGTAGACGGTCAGGGTTTAACGGATAGCTTTCGGCTTACACCGTTGGGGCGTCAACTGGTGCAGAAGTGGCAGGCAAACCAAGACTCTGCCCCCTATCAGCCGACTTTTCGCGATCGCTTCTATAATGCTCTGAACCGCTGGCTACGACTACCTGTTTGAGAAAGGATGGGATGACAGTTGCTACCATTCCTTAGCACTCTCACGAGGGAATTGAATGAAAGCCATCATGATTGTGGGAACAACCTCCCACGCCGGAAAATCGCTACTGACCACCGCTATCTGTCGCATCCTGAACCGACGGGGCTGGCGAGTTGCACCCTTTAAGGGACAAAACATGGCCCTCAATGCCTACGTCACACCCGGTGGTGGCGAAATTGGGCATGCTCAGGCTGTGCAAGCATGGGCAGCAGGAATCATGCCCACAGTGGAAATGAATCCTATTTTGTTAAAGCCCCAGGGTGATATGACCTCCCAGGTCATTATCAAAGGGAGAGCCGTGGGTAAGGTAAGCGCAGTCGAGTACTATGAGCAGTTTTTTGAGATGGGCTGGCAGGCGATTGAAGAGTCCCTGCGTCGGCTGGGCGAAGAATTTGATTTGATTGTCTGCGAAGGGGCAGGCAGTCCGGCTGAGATCAATATCAAACACCGCGACCTGACCAATATGCAAGTGGCTAAATACCTGAATGCCCCCACACTTCTAGTGGTGGATATTGACCGGGGGGGAGCCTTTGCCCATGTGGTTGGCACGCTGGAACTCCTGGAACCGGACGAGCGGGAACTGGTGAAAGGGATTGTGATCAATAAGTTTCGGGGGCAGCGATCGCTCCTCCAATCAGGCATTGACTGGCTTCAAGAACGGACTGGCATTCCTGTACTTGGAGTCATTCCCTGGATTGAACAATCCTTTCCCGCCGAAGATTCCCTCAGCCTGTTTGACAGTCGCTCCACCAACTCCACCGGAGATATCAATATCTCAGTCATTCGCCTGCCACGGATCTCCAACTTCACGGATTTCGACCCCCTTGAAGCGGAGCCTACGGTTTCAGTGAAATACATCAACCCCAGACAGTCCATCGGCCACCCCGACGCTCTCATCATCCCCGGTTCCAAAACCACGATCGCCGACCTCATCGTTTTGCACAAAACGGGAATGGCGGAGGAGATCAAAAACTACGTGGCTGCCGGTGGAACAGTTCTCGGCATCTGTGGTGGGTACCAGATGCTAGGCAAAATTCTGGCCGACCCAGAAGGCATTGAAGGCCAGGAAGGGCGATATAAAGGGCTGGATCTGTTGCCCTTGAAAACCGTCATTGCTGGACAGAAAATTGCCCGCCAGCGCCTGGTGACCTCCAATTTCCCCCAGGAAGGACTACCCGTTGCTGGTTACGAGATTCATCAGGGCAGAACTCGCCCCATCGAGACGGAGACCAATGATACCAAACCCCTGTTTGATGACCCCAACCTGGGTGTGGTAGACCCCAGCCAGTCGGTTTGGGGAACCTATTTGCATGGCATCTTTGACAATGGCCCCTGGCGACGAGCCTGGCTAAATCGCCTGCGGCAGCAGCGAGGGCTCAAAGCACTTCCAACCGGGGTTTCAAACTACCGGGAACAGCGGGAAACGACCTTAAATACTTTGGCAGATGAGATCGAACTTCACCTGAACTTGGCACCTCTATTGCCCTCTTGATAGCAGGTGCAGGTACTAATGGCAATGTCAGATACAGGTGAGTAATTAATGGGATTTTCAAAACAAAATAAGCGCAACCAAAAGCTCTGGCGCGCTTAATATCCCTAACCCTTTCGGTGCAACGTACCCGTTTGTCCTTGATTCATACAGTAAAGTCTAAGTATCAAAAAGCTTATTCCGTTTAGATATTCTTTAGAATCCCATCATGAGCGTTTGCATTCACTTTCTACCGGACGATGTTCAGATTAAAGCAGAGCCTGGAGAGCCTTTGCTGCAAGTAGCTGCGCGTGCGGGGATCACAATCCCTACGGGATGTTTGATGGGTTCCTGCCACGCCTGTGAAGTAGAAATCGATGGCGAAGAGTCAGTATGCAGTTGCATTAGCACCGTTCCTCCGGGGCGATCGCACCTCACCATTAATCTTTACTGCGACCCTACCTGGTAATCTCGATAAACACCGCTGCTGCTTACGCACTCTCCCCTTGCTGACCGGTAATCGCTTCAAACTTATAACCAACCCCCCGCACTGTATGAATTAGGGTGGGTTGACTGGTGTCAGTTTCAATTTTTTTACGGATCTGACCGATGTGCACATCGACTACCCGCGGATCTCCAATGAACTCGTGTTCCCACACTTCTTGAATCAACTCCGCCCGGGTCCAAACACGACCAGGATGGCTCGCCAGGAAATACAGTAGCTTAAATTCCAGGGCCGTCAAATCAACGATTTCACCATTCAGCTTCGCTTCGTAGCGAATTGGGTCAATCACCAAATTGCCGAAGGTCAGGGATTTTTGTTCAATAGACTTGCGATCGCGAATTCGGCGCAAAATCACCTCAACCCGAACCGCTAGTTCTTCCAGGTCGAAAGGCTTGGTCATATAGTCATCCGCCCCCTGGGAAAGGGTTCGTAACCGAACCGTCTGATCAGTCTGACTGGTTAGCATCAAAACACAGACATTGGTACTGTCCTGCATATCACGGCAAAGCTGAGAACCATTGACATCGGGCAAATTGATGTCGAGGATGACCAGATCGGGATCAAACTGCTTAAACAGGGCCATCGCACTTTTGCCGTCTTCAGCCGCCTGGATCTGGTAATTCTGCTTATTGCCTAAAAACCGACAAATCAGATTTCGAATTGCCGGATCGTCTTCAACAACAAGAATCTTTTTGCTAAGGTCCATAGCCATCCTATTCCGT
Source organism: Leptolyngbyaceae cyanobacterium HOT.MB2.61 (assembly GCA_023511615.1). GTDB lineage: Bacteria > Cyanobacteriota > Cyanobacteriia > Leptolyngbyales > Leptolyngbyaceae > Leptothermofonsia. The sequence goes on along the minus strand of JAIMBL010000087.1, from coordinate 6,851 downwards.
TAACCTTCCCGATGAAGCGGACTCTTGCTTCAAGCTGCTGGGAGCTTCAAACTTATACCCCACCCCTCGAACCGTTTGAATGAGCGCTGGCTGGCTGGTGTCCAACTCAATCTTCTTACGAATCTGACCAATATGAACATCCACAACCCGTTGATCGCCCACATACTCGTAATCCCATACTTCCTGAATTAGTTCAGCCCGCCGCCAGACCCGTCCGGGGTGGCTTGCCAGAAAGTGCAGCAAATCAAACTCTAAAGCCGTCAGAGGCACAATATCCTCGTTGAGCTTCACTTCACGCCGAACTGGATCAATCACCAGTTTGTCAAACTGAAGGCACTGCTGTTCAGCCGTAGTCACAATTCGCTGCCGCTTTAAGATTGCCCCTACCCGAACTCCCAGTTCTCCTAAACTAAAAGGTTTGGTAATGTAATCATCTGCTCCCTGAGAAAACCCCTTAATCTTGTCTGCCTCATCGGTGCGGCTGGTCAACATTAAAACAAAGACCCCTGTACGCTCCTGCATCTCTTTACAGAGGTTATAGCCATTAGCATCAGGTAAATTCACATCCAAAATGACCAGATCCGGATTGAACTGCTCAAAGAGCGTCATAGCTGTCTTCCCATCTTCGGCAGATTCCATCTGATAATTCTGCTTGGTCAGGAATCGATGAATAAGATTTCGAATCGCAGGATCGTCGTCAACTACAAGAATCTTGGCAGGAGCCATAGCCATAACCTTGCGTTTAGAGAGGAGGAACGAATAAATTGCTAACTTGAATCAGCACACCCGCCTTTGTCAGGAGAGGAGTATGCTTTACTCATCCACCGTTCAAGTCAGTGAGGTATCCAACATTTTAGACATATTGTCGGCCAGCCGCCTTGTGAGAGGCATGACCCGTAGTCGTGAATCTGCTGTTTATGTACCCTGCTAGTAATAACTTTCCTATTTTTGTTATACAGAGCATACACCCTTCGTCAGAACTAGTATGCCCCAGCTTGCCCCAGCCTATCTCAACAATTGTTTGGTTTCTCTAAAATGGCTTGTGAACAGATGTCAGACTAAGTTAGGTTGATAGGAGGGTAGAGTAATCGGCAATGAGTGGTCAAAATCCATACGAACAGCTTGGGGTCACCGAGGCTTCTAGCTTTGAGGAGATTCAGGATGCGCGTAATCGCCTGTTTGCCAAGCATCAGGGCGATCGCAAACAACTTGAACTCATAGAAGCGGCCTACGATGCCGTTTTAATGGATCGTCTGCGATTACGGCAGGAAGGTAAAATCAAAGTTCCTGATCGCATCCGGTTTCCCGAAAAAATGATCCAATCGGCACCCAGCCCAGCCCCCATTCAGGCTCACAGCAGCCCCAATTGGTTACAAAGCCTGGTAGATACGCCTTCCCGGATTGACATTTTGCTACCAGCGGTCATTCTGGCAATTTTGTCGGCACTGATCGTTTTCTACAATCCCTCTTCTCCAGCAGGGTTGCAGCAGGTTCTTCAGGCATCCCTGGTGGTAGGTGGGGGGGCAAGTTTTTATTTTCTATTTCGGAAGGAGCGGAAACTGGGGCGATCAGTCCTGCTGAGCCTGGTCGGCTTAATTGGAGGCCTGATAACAGGTTATTTGCTGGGTACTGCGCTTCAGGCTCAACTGCTGAGTGTTGGCATCAGACCGGATGTTTTCGCCACCGTTGTCACCTTTTTCATCCTTTGGCTAATTAGTAGTTTTCTGCGTTAGCGAGCAAGGATCTGGCTAAGCAACCTTCCAAATTGAGAGTGAACAAAGTTAAACCTGGGTTGTCTGAACAGCAGGTGAATTGTTCGGTTCACCCTTGCAATCACCAACATCGCTACAAGGGTTACTTTATTTTGCGTCTGCTTTACATTTCTTCATGCGTTTCCCTATGATATGGCGGTGCGAAAATCGGTATCGTCACAAGTGATGGATTCAGTGGCGCTATTTTCCCTTCGCTGGAACTAAAGTGGAGCCTTTGAAAACAGCAGGAAAACCCATGAAAGCAGAAAGTCCAGTTCAAATTGAGAAACTGATGCAGATAGCAGACTACCTGCAGAATGAACGGGAAAGTCAGGCTATCTCGTTGGAGGAAATCGCTGTCAAGACCTTCATTCCTTTGCGCCTGCTGCAAGCCCTGGAACAGGGACAGGTGGAGCGTCTTCCAGAACCCGTGTTTGTGCAGGGGTTCATTCGCCGCTATGCTGATGCTCTTGGTTTGGATGGAATGGCGATCGCCAAAACCTTTCCCGTAGAACCGCCCCCAGCTGAACCTAAGCCAGCGGAGCCGGAACCTACCAGGGCCACACCGACTTTAGAAGAATTGCCGAGGGAACCAGTGGCTTCTGTTGTTAGAGCCCGTCGTTCTCCCACCCCCCGCACCGAGATCCCCATACCCTACGTACTGGCAGGCTCAGTAGCTCTTGTGTTGCTGGCGGTAGGAGCCTTTAGCCTATTTAATCGCCCTCAAACTTCAAATCACTCAGAAACTCCTCAGCAAGGGGCGATCGCAACCCGTACTGAAGCTAACAACCAAACCAGTAACAACCAGATTCCTATTAAAGTGACGCCGTCTGCTCCCCAGTCTCAGTCATCTTTAACAGCTCCTCCCAAAGCCGATCCAACGGTTTCACCCGAACCCTCTACCCAAAGTTTACCTGCAATTGAAGGACCAGTTGAGGTTGCGATCAATGTGAGGGATGGTGACTCCTGGATGGAGGTAGTTGTGGACGGCAAAACCGAATTTGAAGGCACCCTTAAAAAAGGCACCCAGAGAACCTGGACAGCCGAAAAAAATGTTTTACTGATTTCTGGTAACGCTGGAGCAGTTTATGTCAGCTACAACCAGGGTGAAGAGAAAAAATTAGGCAATCTGGGTGAAGTGAAAGAAATTACGTTTCCTCCAAAACCAGAAGCTTTGAGCCAAACCAATTAGATTATTTGCAGCAGCAGAAAACTAGCTACATTCAACCTGGAACGGATCGGCAGGAAAAAACTGCGCCTCTGCCATTCCGCGAAAGCGCCACGCACACCAAAACCTCTGATAGACTCTCAACCTGTCAGACTTTCAACCTGTCAGGACTCTTTGACGAATTTGCCCAAACGAACGACCCACCAGAGCCTGGCAGGAAGTTATTTCTTCTTCGTCTCCAGAACTTTCTCCCTGAATTGTTTACCTGCACTAAAGGCGGGAACTCTAGTTGCAGGAATCTTGATGGGCTTGCCCGTAGAAGGGTTGCGCCCCTCGCGGGCCTGACGGTCTCTTGCTTCAAAGGTACCGAAGCCGACCAGAGTTACTTTTTCTCCCTTGGCAACGGTATCCAAAATGACTTCTAACATCGCTGTCAGTACAAGGTCAGCGTCTTTTTTGGTGACGTTTGCCTTGGCAGCGATTTGATCAACGAGTTCACCTTTATTCATCTTTCAAGAGCCTCACAATGATTGCTGTGATTATACTTGAGGCTTTTGAAAGTGCAACACATTAATTACTTAATGAAAAACAAAGCAGGTTCATTGCGGGTAAGCAAAGATTTCCGACAATCAAAAGTCGGAGATTAAAAATCAGTTGCTAGAACAGCAAAACAGCCTTCTCGTAAGGATTTTGGCGTTTAACCGGGAAAAATTACATCCTGTGTAAAGCGGTTTTTCGGTCCTGGGTTGTCCTGGACAGGAATGGAGAATTGTTTCAAATCATCATTACTTCTAAATAGCTGACGGGGTGATTGCCCGAAACGCTGTCTCTGCAAAACGCGCGCTACACGAAAATAGCGTGTAGCCGTTGACTCGCATTAAAGCCACCATTCCCTCGGCACATTCAACTACACGATAGGAATCACCATTTTTCGCAACTAGAACATCTCCCAGGCAAATTTTCATTTTAAACACAATTTATTAACTCGTACCAAGGTTTGAAGCTATTCTTAGTATCACTTGATACTGGTTAATTTTTCGATCACTTTTATAAAGCTTTACAGCAAAACGATGAACTGCGTTTGACGATTCCCCAGCTAATGCTCCTGGCTCAAACGCCGTTGCCACTCCGCATCAATCCTGTCAGCCTGTTCCAGTTCCTGCTCGACCAGGTCGCGCTCTATGGTGTAGACCAGATCCTTCTCGTGAATGACGGTTTCCAGAGCATACTGTCTGGCGAAGTCCATTTTCTCCCGAAGTTGCTCATCCGCTTCGTTCAACCTTACGGCTCGCTCCTGGCGCTGCGCGTTGCGGGTGGCGATCGCCCGATTGCGCCACTGGATCCAGAAGTAGCGAATTAAAGGTATTGCCAGAAATGCCGTACCGTACCCCAGCAATACCCAATAAATAGACTGCACAAAGGCAACCAGCCCGCCAATCTGAGTGGCAATCGTTCCTTCACCCAGCAGGCTGCCCAATGCTAGCGCTCCCACAAAGTTAACCCCACCCAGTGCGATCGCCAGGATGATTTGCCCTGCACTGGCCTTGCTGAATTGCCAGGGAAACTCCTTTAAGTAGGCAGAGATGGATTGATAGCCGCGATCGCTGGCCGAGGCTTGCAGTTCGGGAAAGTGGTAAATGATTTCCCCCTTCGGACTGACTTCCGGTTGTCCGTTGAATCGGGTTAATACGGGTAGCATATAGCTCTCGTAATCACGGTCATACCCCTTGCCCACATCGTCCAGGTAAGGGGCAATTTGCTCGGCAACGACCGCTCCACGATGGTTGCGAATGACGGTACCAATAGCTTTCCACCGCCGCTCTTCCAGGTCTATGTTAGGGTTGCCATCCCCAAACAGAAACGAAAACACCGACTCTAAGAAGTTCATTGACGGCTTCTCATCAGAGTGAGAAGGCCGTTGCCGTTCGTATCGTCGGCTGTTATAGTCCGGGTAAAAGATATAGAAAATATCGGGGCTGAACCAGAAGTTGGGAACGAAAACCATTCCACCATCAGAATCACGGCTACTATTGCTGTCCTGGTTGGCGGAATTTAATGCAATCAGGATGATGGTAATGGCCGTGATGATAAGGACAATGGAGAGAATGAGAATGATGCCAAAGGAGATGCGAATCAAGTAGAAAAGTACCTTCCAAATGGCATGCCACCATTCTTTTAACCGTAGCCGCAGATATTTGGTTTGTAAGATCGCCCGGAAGTTTTTGGGAAATCGGTACACAATCTCGCCTGACTCTGCAACTTGCAGGTTACCCCCAGCATCAGAGGCGAGGGCCAGCAATCCCTGCTGAGCCAGATTAACATCCAGCCCTGCTTCCGCCGCAACGTCACCGACGGTGACGCGGTAATCGAGGCGCTCAACGGCTTGCATAATCTTAGGATTCAGAGTCATGCCTTTCTCCCAAAATGCTGAGATGGCTATCTCCAGTATAGGTATTCCAAAATCCAGTTCGGGTGGGCAACGAAATCCTTTGAGATATTCCAGGTAGCCAAAGCCTCTCTACAAAATTCGCACGTCTGCCCGTATGCTAATTTAGGTCAGCATTGAACCCTGGCTCATACGTTTTGGATTAAACACACGGGCTCATTTGTTCCAATGACTACAACCCTTAAAGAATTTCTCGAATCCTGTCATACCCTCAAAACCCTGCGTCTAATTGTCACCAGCAGTGCGGCTGTGTTGGAGGCAAGGGGTCGGGTGGAGAAGCTTTTCTATGCCACATTGCCCAAAGGGCGATATGCCAACATGCATACGGAAGGGTTTGAATTTCACCTCAATATGGATGCCATCAAGCAGGTGAAATTTGAAACTGGAGAGGCCAAACGCGGTAATTTTACCACCTACGCCATCCGTTTCTTAGATGGAAAGAATGAACCTGCCCTCAGTCTGTTCCTACAATGGGGCAAACCGGGCGAGTACGAACCGGGGCAGGTGGAAGCCTGGATGGACTTGAAAGAGAAGTATGGAGAAGTCTGGCAGCCACTTCCGCTGGAGGATGGGGAGATAGGGGGATGAGGGCAGTTTTCTGCTGGTTGCTTTTCTGGTTTCTTTGGCTAAATCCGGTACAGGCCGGGCCATTGCTGGATCGGCTGGCAACATTTCCTGAGTGGCAGACCAAGCCACTCGTGCAGCCAGCAGAGGGGGATCTGATATACCCTGCCTGGTTTGCAGGTACCTGGACGATGACCAGCACATTGGTTGACCTGGTCGCTCCCCTGGCTCCTGATGTTGTCACGCCTGGATTTGACCGTAATCAACAGTACCTTAACCAGCCCATCACCTGCCAGGTGCGCTTTGTAAGGGCCAGTTCCCTACCTGGTGAATTTTCTGCGTCTCCCTTAAACCTGCCATTGAAAGCGTTGAACAACGATCCGCTTGTGTCCGATCGCGCCTTTAATGGCTTAAACCTGGCACGGGCCTATCTGGGCAATCGCGCCGTTCTCTCTGTTGAAGTTGACCCTACCGCCCCAAACCGCCAGATCACTACCTTCCGAGAAGGACGCCAGTTAGTTTCTGTCGTCACGGGACGGGCGGTAGAGGAAGTGGGGAGCGATCGTTTCATCACCACCGAACTGTTTCAGCAGATTTTTCGGGGAACTCCCCAGCCTTACCTGAACCAGGTGGAAACGACCACAGACTATCATCTTCTATCGGGTCAGAAAAGGGCGATCGTGGCCGACCAAGTGACCGCCATTTACCTCTCCCCCCAGGATCCTGAGTATTTCAAAGCCGTAAATAAACCCGTTGCCCTCTACCGCTATCGGCTGGAATTCTCAGGTTCTCCCAGCTTGCCGGTGAAAGAGTAGCTTACGCGACTCTTTCATCTCAAACAAAATCCCTGAAATATTAATTTTTGTTTTGGTGATAAGCCTTGCTTATCACCAAACTCTCAGGAGAGCCAGTTCCTATAAGT
>JAIMBL010000086.1 GCA_023511615.1 Leptolyngbyaceae cyanobacterium HOT.MB2.61 | reverse complement strand
GGGGGCGTTGCCCCCAGGCAGGGGGTTTCACCCCCTCCACCCCCAAAACCATCTTTAATTTAATTGCACCCAGCTACTTATTTCACAATCCAAAATCCAAAATGGTATCAATTGTCTTCTATACCAGATAACACTTTTAGCCGAATGGTGCGATCGCCTCCGCCTGCCAGGGGAGTTTCAATGGTTTCTCCTGAAAGATTGCCTAAGCAACTGAGGAGAGTACGGAGGTGGGGAGTACTGGCACCGCTGTCCAGGTAAAGGCGTTCTGACAGGGCATTGAGGCGCTTCCAGGTGAGGTAGAGCTTTGTGGCAGTCTGTTCTAGCTGGGCCGATTGGTTGACCAGTTCGGCGGTGGAACTGAGACAACCGATGCGGAGGGCTTCTTCCAGGGCCAGTTCCAGATTCAGGGATTCGTTGTTAAGGGCCTGGACCTTATTGGCGGCTTCCAGATACTTGGCCAGGTAGCGGGCTTCGGCAGTTGCCTGCTTCAAGGTATCCACATCGGGGCTTTCTGCAATCGCTTCCCGGATTGGCTCCTGATGCGCCTCTGGCAATTTCTTCATTTCCCGCACGAGAGGAGCCAGATAACGGGTTGGAATGGTGTGATTAGCCGCTTTTTCCTTCACGGTGGTGGGTAGCAGATCTGTGGTCATAGCCGTCCACTCGTCCGAAAGCTGGCGAACTTCCCGGCAGGTGATGCGATCGCCCTTTCTGGCAGCATCGCTGACCAGTTGCTGCACTTCTGGGTCAGATTTTGCCGTTTCGACAAAGGCCCGCTTGCTGAACTGGTTAACATCCTCCGGCTCCAGGTAACCTCCTTCCACCAGGGTATCGGCACTGTTTGCCAGTTCAATTAAGGCATAGGCCTGACTTTTACTGATCTCCCGGTCTTTCAACCAGTTCAAGAAGCCTGTACCGCGGCCATCCCCGTACCACTTTTCCCGATCGCGCACCGTCCGCAAAATGCGTCCCCGCCAGATCTCGGTTTGCAGATTGATGCGATCGCAAACTAACCATGCCTGCTCGACCCGATTCTGAAACTCAGCCTCTGGAATCTTCTCGTCCTCTGGATTGGGCAGGTGGAAGTTGAGCAACCCGCTCTCATCCTGAGTCGCCGTTCCACGTCGCATCTGGACGACATTAGAAACATCCTTTGCTTGCATACCGCACCTGGACAGACAGCCGGATTATTATTACACGACGGCGCGACGGTTTGGTAGGGGAGAAATCTTGAAAACCACAATGTGTAGCGTTACTTCAACAAAGATAACGCTTCAGGTATGGTAGCAGGATGAATTGCAACGAAGTTTCAATTCATCTAACTCTAAATTTATCCCCGAAATCAGCAGCGCCATGCCGAAGAGTACTGGAGAGCCCGTTGCCTGTCCCCTTCAGCAGAATAATGCCAACCATTTAACCAAACTGCTTATTCGATGCCGGGTCCAGGTTAAACAGCATTGAAAGGGTTTGCATGGCAGCCCGACGAGCTTCAATATCCTGCTGGGCGCGGAGTTGCACCATCGGGTCATGCAGAATTTTGTTAACGATGCCGCGAGTCAGGGCTTCGATGACTTCCTGATGCTTCTCCGCAAATTCACTTCCTAAACGAGAAAGGGCTTTTTCCAGTTCCTGAGTGCGAATGGTTTCCACTTTCTCTCGCAGGCTGCTGATAGTCGAAACAGTTTCGAGGGAGCGCCACCACAAATCAAACGCCTCCACTTCCTCATCCAGCAATGCCTCGGCTTCCATTGCCATCTGGCGACGGGCTTCCTGATTCTGGGCGACTACCGCCTTCAAATCATCTACATTGAATACCTGGACATGGGGCAGGTCGTTCACATCGGCATCCACATTCCGTGGCACCGAAATATCAAACAACATCAGATGCTGACCGGGAGCCAGTACCATTTCTAGCCTGGAGCGATCGAGCAATGGTTCGGTGGAAGCCGTACTGGTGAACACCAGATCGGAGTTGGCGATCACCGTCATCATGTCTGAAAGGGGATAGAGGTGTAACTCTGCTTCGGGAAACTGGTTTGCCAGCTCTTTGGACCGTTCCAGCGAGCGGTTCAGGATGGAAATGTTGACGGCTCCCTTGGAAATCAGGTGCTGCACTAATAGGCGCGACATTTTGCCTGCCCCCACAATCGCCACCCGGTAGGCCGCCAGGTTCTGCACTTTCATCTGGGCCAGTTCCACAGCAGCGGAACTGATGGATACAGCGCCCGTACCAATACTGGTCTCTGTTCGCACTCGCTTGCCAGCCGAAATGGCCTGTTTCAGAAGCTGGTTCAGGATGCGGCTTACCCCCTGGTACTGTTGCCCCAGTTTGTGGCAGTGCTTTACCTGGGCCAGAATTTGCCCTTCCCCCAGAACCAGACTGTCTAAACCCGCAGCGACTCGCATCAGATGCATAACCGCGTCCTGGTGCAGCAGGGTAAATAGGTAGGGACGCAAGCTATGAACGGGGAGTTTGCTGTGTTCCGACAGGAACTGGCACACCTCACGCATGCCATGCTCTGTCTCCGTTGTCACCAGATAGATTTCCAGGCGATTGCAGGTGCTAAGTATGGCCACCTCTTCAATGTGGGGATAGCTGCACAATTGGGCGATCGCTTTCTCACACAGGTTTTCTGGAATACTCAGTTTTTCTCGAACCTCGACCGGCGCAGTCTTGTGGCTCAACCCAACAACAGCAATATTCATAACTGAATTTAAGTGGGAGATTGCTTAAACGAAGTGAGTATAAGTGCCAGCTATCAGCTGGCGGGAGAAACGAACTGCTGATAGCTGACTGTCGATGGCAGGAGTTAATGCAATTGAATGCTCTTGGGTTTGTCGGTCATGTGGATGGTATCCACAAAACGGGCGGTTTTGGATTGGGTGGAAATTACCAGAGATTGGGTTCTCGCCCCCCCGCTGAAGAAGCGGACTCCCTGGAGCAGGTTTCCAGACGTGATGCCAGTGGCAGCAAACAGAACGGTTTGACCTGAGGCCAATTCATGGGTATCGTAGACCTTATCGGGATCGGTAATGCCCATTTCCTTCAGACGGGCCAGGTTTTCTTCCTTAGTTTTGTTAGCCCATTCTTTCGTCTGCACGATGTCGGGGTCATAGACCAGTTGCCCCTGGAAATGCCCACCTAGAGCCCGCATTGCCGCAGCGGTAATCACTCCTTCGGGTGCGGCACCAATCCCCATGAGGGCATGGATATTGGTACCAGCAAAGGCACAGTTCAGTGCTGCACCCACGTCCCCATCTGTGATCAGCGAAACTCTGGCACCGGCTTCGCGGATTTCTTTGATCAAATCAGTGTGGCGATCGCGCTTCATTACCACAACCACTAACTCCTCAATGCCCCGGCCTAAACACTCGGACAGAATTTTGAGGTTTTCAGTCGCTGACTTATTAATATCAACCTTGCCCTTTGCTGCTGGTGGAGCCGCTAGCTTCTTCATGTAAAAGTCGGGAGCGTTGAACAGGCCACCTTTCTCGGAAATTGCCAGTACCGCCATAGAACCGGGCTGACCATAGGCCACCAGGTTGGTGCCTTCGCAGGGATCAACGGCAATGTCAATTTCTACCAGCTCTTCGGGATTGCAGTAATTTTTGGCATCTTCGCGGGTACAGATGCCGACTTCCTCACCGATGTAGAGCATGGGGGCTTCATCCCGCTCGCCTTCACCAATTACAATCCGACCGCGCATGTAAATTTTGTTCATGCGTTCTCGCATCGCTTCTACGGCCACCCGATCAGCCGTGTTTTTATCACCCTTGCCCATCCAGCGAGCGGAGGCGATCGCAGCTTGCTCAACGACTTCAATAATTTCTAAACTCAGCGTATTCTCCACGAAGCAAATCCTCCCAACTGCTGATTTTGCGCGATTTCCAATATTGACCTCAGTGTAAGTCTACCAAAAGGCGGAGCCGCGCTTGAAGGCGATCCCGCTTCTCTCTTGTGTAAAGTTTTGCTGAGGCTGGTCAGGAAGCATTTCTGGCATTGCTGAAAAGCAGGATGAATTGAAACGAAATTTCAAGCATCCAGCACCTTTTTCATCCCCAAATTCGTAAACGCCGCATATCTTAATAGTTGAGGCAGGTCTCCGGAGAATGCTCTCCATCTTGTATGAATCTGGTATAAGGTAGGGTGTCGATTCAACGAAGAGACATGCAACAGGCTTTATGGATTGCGATCGCCTGGGTAGCCGGTAGCGCCGCCATTTTAGGTAGCCTGATGACACTTGGTAGCCTGCTTCTATGGGTTACGCCAACCCAGCGGACTAAAACGAGGAGAGCCAGCGAACAGGGCTCAGAAGCTTCGATGACTCAACCATTTCAGGATCGGTTGAAACTGCTGGCGGTTTCCGTTGGGATGGCTTTGGCGGGGCTGGGTTTGCTGGCGATCGCCCCTTTCCCCCATTCCTGAATACCTCCGCTGCTTCCCACAGGTAAACAGCAGCAAGCTGGAAGAACTAATTGGCTAATCCTCGTTGCAATGCTGTCACTCGCTCGGCAGCCAAATTCTGTCGCCGTCGAAGGTACTCGCCCGCCGCTTCAACGCGGTGTTGTGCGCCCCATTGTGATTGGCGTGAACCTCATGCTCAGGGCTAATCCCAGTAACCGGATGCTCAACTTTTACCCACTCAACCCGCTTTTGAGCTTATGACCCCTTAATCTTCATCGCCACCTCCAACCCCTCAAGCTACCCTATGCGTCACCCATAATGCCGATGAGCTTCGCTGGGAGCGAACGTCACACTGGCAAGTTGTCACAGCAGGGATCATTCGCCGTGGCTCCTGTTTGTCTGTCTCTAACTAAAGGGGGTGGGGACTGCGCTTCCAGCCAGGGGTTTCACCCGCCCACCCTGTCCTGAGCATAGTGACTATGGCTATACCCTCAAAAAGCCATTTGACACTCTGGGGCGATCGCCATTTTTTGCTTGTTATAGATTTCCTTCAAATGGCGCTTGACGGTGTTAATCGTAATGTATAGTTCCGCCGCGATCTGTTGATAGCTAAAGCCAGCTCGTCGCAACAACCAAACTTCCGCCTGTCTGGGAGTCAGGTTGTAGAGAAGTGCTTCAGCAAAAGCCCGGTTCTGTATAGACTGACAACGATCCTCCAGCAGGACTACCAGATAAGGATGGTTGGAGTCTTCCAGCGTTAACCACCGTACCCGCATCCGATAAACCTTAGATTGGCTTAAGGTAATTTCAGACTCAATCACTACAGGCTGATCTGCGTACAAACTGCGGCTTTCAATTAATGCCTGACAACTGCGCCAGATCACCTCAGGGATACTATCGACCACCGAGCCTCCCGGATTTAGTTGCTGGCAAATGCAATGGGCGTAGTAGTTGTGATACAGAACTTCACCTTGCTCAGTAAGAATCAAAATTCCATCTGTAATCCCTTCCAGCACTCCCTGAAGCAACAAGGGGTTCACCTGAGCAGCAATTTCCTTTTGTTCGAGTTGAGTCAGCATATTTCTGGGGGCTAAACAATATAAATACAAACAGGCTCAATCTTGATCGCCGGATTACCGATGCCTCAGCCACCAAGTTAATTTCAGCAGAAGACCCTTGAGAAAGTACATCCAGAAAGACCTCACAAGTTCGTTAGTGCAGCAGTTTGAAGTGCTTTCTGGATGTATTCAACTTAAGTTGAATTAATTCGATGGTATGAGGATGCCACCGGCATTGCACTATCCCTCTCTGCAAAATTAATTTCCGGCAACGGTTAGGGAAGATTGCGGTTTTATGCAATCTGCTTTACCAGCTTTGATATGAGAGGCGACAGGAGACAGGCATCAGGGGAAAGGCATCAGGCGACAGGGAGAAGTGGATATAACTTCGCCCACATTACAGATTTGTACCTTCCCTTGATATTCAAGGTTATTTTCTGCAAAGTTGGAGGTATGTTTACGCAATCAATCTGTCTGCTTTATGCTCCTGGCAATGAGCCAACCTTCATCAGAACCCGCAAAACTCCAGATTTTAGTGGTTGATGACCACGAAGTCGTTTTAGGTGGAACCATTGATCTGCTAAAACGTCAGTATCCCCAGGCAGAGATCTTGACGGCGCAAACTGTTGAAAGTGCCTTGCATCAGTTAAAAGCGCACATGCCCGATCTGGTTGTGCTTGATCTCTCCCTACCAGAAAGACCGGGGGAACCCGCCCAGGCGGAATCGGGAGTTCAACTGCTGAAGACATTGATGCAGAACTACCCAACCCTCAACCTGACGGTTCAGAGTACTCATGTTAAAGCTCTGGTTCGGATCAAACCTGAAATTGATCGGCATAATGGGGGTTTCACCGTTGCTGATAAGAGCCTTTCCAGCAAAGAGATGTTAACCCGTGTGGATTGGGCGTTGAAGGGCATTACCCATACCAAAGATATCCGCCCAGGGCGGACTCTGGAAGTTAAACCTGATTGGCTAACTGTACTCAAACTCGCTTTTCATGAAGGCTTACAGGACCGGGCGATCGCCAACCGTATGAAAGTCTCCGAAAGAACGGTACGCCATTACTGGACGAAAATTCAGGACGTTCTGGATGTGTATCCAGAAGAAGATAAGCAAGATGGCAAAAACATTCGGATTCAAACTGAAATTCGTGCCAGGGAAGAAGGTCTTATTGACTGAAATAGCCTGGAGTAGGCAACAGTGCAACGAAACATGTGGAAAAGCCTGAAAGAAGCCATTTCCAACTGGCGCGTCTGGGCACTGCCAGGAACGGTGGTGATAGGGCTGGTGGTGGCAGCTCGTTTACTGGGCTCCCTCGAAGGCCTGGAACTGCTTGCCTTCGATACTTTTCTGCGTCTGCGCCCTGCCGAACCCGAAGACGATCGCATTGTTCTGATCGGTATTGACGAAGCCGATTTGCAGAAAACAGGCTACCCCATTCCAGAACAAGAGTTGATTAGCTTGCTAAACACCTTGCAAACCTATAAACCCGCTGTCATCGGCTTACACATCTATCAAACTCAAATCGCCCAGTCAGACGATTTCAGCCTCTTTAGAGCTTTACAACGGCAGCGAAATCTGATTGTGACTGAGAGGATCATTCCTGCTTCCGACTGGATTCCGCCACCTGCAGGCTTTCCTCCAAAACAGATTGGGTTTGTCGATGTGTTTGAAGATGAAGATAAGCATTTAAGACGGCTCACTCTCGGTATGTTCGATCCACTGAACCGGGAAACATTCAAGTTTTCGATGGTGATTCGTTTAGCTGAAGCATACCTATCCGCCCAGAGCCGTTCTCTTACTCTCAGCAATGGCATCCGTGACCCCGATGCCATGCGCTTTGGAAATACCGAACTTCCTCGCCTGGAACCGAATTCAGGGGGATATGTGCGGGCAGAAATGGGGGATATTGAAACTCTGATTAATTTTCGAAGTGGACACCATCCTTTTCGTTTACTTTCCCTGAATCAGATTAAAGCCGGAAAGTTTCAGCCAGACTGGTTGCGCGATCGCATCGTGATTGTCAGTATTACCGATTCCAAAATTCGGCCCATCATTTTTACCGCAGCCCAAAACAAAACTCACTCCCTGCACCTCCATGCCCATACGGTGAGCCAGATCATCAGTGCTGTACTGGACGGGCGACCATTGCTCAAAACCTGGACTGACTCCTGGGAATATCTGTGGATCTTCACCTGGGGTTGTCTTGCCATTCTTCTGGGTCGTAGCAATTTACTCCCCAGAACGAAGCTGATTTGCATTGGAATTGTTCAGGTATTTCTGATTGGAATCAGCTATCTGCTCCTACTCTGGGGCTGGTGGATTCCAATCGTTCCGATCGCCCTGGTCTGGCTCTTGAATGGGATAGGATACACCGCCTTTTACAAATATGACTGGGTTTTGAGATCTCGCTTAAAAGATAAACAACTCATGGTTGAAGAACGCCAGCGTACCATTGAGCAGACTTTCAACGTTATCCATAACGGTCCGTTACAAACCTTAGCCAGTCTCCTCAGACGCACCCAGGATAGCCCTCCGCCGCAGGAACAATTGCTCTCGGCCCTTGAAAGATTGAATACGGAAATTCGGGGAATTAGCGAACATTTGAAGCAGGAGATCCTAACTCAGGAAGAAAGCCTTTATTTAAGCAGTGGAGCCCAAATAGATCTGAAGCTTCCCATTCATGAACTGTTTTATGAAGTCTACAGCCATACTTTGGAGCGACCAGAATTTTCTAGATTCAAAACTCTCAAGGTTGCCTGCCAGTTTGAACCAATTCAGCAATCGCTTCTGAGTGTCGATCAAAAGCGAGATCTGTGCCGTTTTCTTGAAGAAGCTTTGTGCAACATCGGCAAGCACGCCGAAGGAGCCACGCATCTCAGTATCACGGGTACCCACCAAAAAGGCGGATACACCTTACAAGTCACCGATGATGGTGTTGGGATAAAGTCCTCGGTTGAAGGAGAAGGAACCAGGTATGCCCGCAGGTTGGCATCTGCATTGAATGGTAAATTTAGGCGGGATTCCCTATCTCCCAAGGGAACGCGTTGTGAACTAAGTTTTCCTCTTACTAAATCCCGCTCCTGGTCATCGTCGTTATAAAGCTATCAGTAGTCCCAATAAACTGCCTACAGCATCACGAATAAGGCTCTCCTGAGAGTTTGGTGATAAACGATGCTTATCACCAACAAAATCCATATTCCAGGGATTTTGTTTGAGATGAAAGAGTCGCTTCCCCTACTCTTTCACCGGCAAGCCGGAAGAACCCAATAAACTGCCTACAGCATCACAAATGAAAAGGGAGTCAGAAGTCAGGAGAACTTTGAATCAGAACTTCTATTTTCAAGTCAGGATCGCTATAGCCAATTAATCAGCAAAAAAACTACAAAGTTTGCACTTTTATGCAATCTTCTGGCAAGCAATCTGTTTTAGACTGAAGGCAAAGAGGACAACATTGCTTCATAGTGTGTCTTGTTTCCTGGAATCGTCTCAGGAGATTTGCAGAGCAATCCTGCCCTTCTCGTCATCAGTTAGGGAATCTACCTCAGACCTATCCAGACAGTGCTTTTTGTATTTACAGAAGCTTTAATCGAGTTTCTGAAATCATAACCGGGCATGTCTTCGTTTGAGACTGTGGCGAGGCTTTAGGTTTTTATTCCTAATCGCGATCGCGCAGTCACAACTCTACGCAGGTACGTCAGAACATTGGAATTAGAGAGGGAGTGGGGGCTTTGCCCGCAGCCAGGGGTGGAACCCCTGCACCCCGTCCTAACCACAATGACTTGCTATCAATTCCACATGCATATGTGTGGAAACTCAACTCCAAACTTTAAATTGAAAGGTTCTCCCAGTGGACTGATGAGAGAGTAATCAAGTTATTCTTTCGCCTGTAAGAAGCCTCTGAAAATTAAAATTATTTTGCTAATAAAAACGATTATTAGCAAACTTTGAAGAGAGCCATTGTGTAATTTGAAATTTGGGTATGAGCTACCACATTGCCAATGAGAGGAGTTTAATCTGGGGCAATCTACCAATCATTTAGACCAATCGTACTTCAGTTGCCTTTAGAGTGTTATGAATGATCGAATCTTTCTACCTCTCATCCAAACTACAGGATTATCCAGGGCCAAAGACAGACAGCTTTTGTCCAGAGGTGTCAGCATCCTGGGTATTCTGATACTTGGAGCAACGGTTGTGATGGAATCGTACAGTCCTCCGTCCAAACCACGCAGAACGCCACGCAGAACAACTTCTTTTGTAGAGAATGTTCATGTTGTAGCAACCGCTTCGCAGGGTAATTTTCTATCCAAAAGTTGAATCGCACGCATCTCCAAGAAGCCACGTACTGTGCAAAGCGCAGTGCGTTTTTTTGGCGACAAGGCGATACCCATTCCCTAAATTCGATGTATAGATCCCGGTACGGGCGAAGGGGCGATCGCCTCTACAGGGTTTCCACCCCTGCACAACCATAATGACTACCGCCATAAAAGTCTTTTCCAATGGAGAAAGAGTTTCCCAAGCCTCCTTTTTCAGGGAGGATTTAGAACCGCTATAGCAGGTGCCACCTGTTGTCTGCGAATTCACTTACTGCTGGTCAATTGTTCAACCAGGGCCAGTACCTTTGTGCGGCTGAGCTTTTCTTCCCCTTGAGCCAGGGCATCCAGGGTCGCGTGGGCCAGTGCCAGGGGAATCTGGCAGAAGTCTAAGGCAGGACCAAGGGGTAGAGCGTTAGTGTAAGCGTCTGCCATTGCCAGGTTGCGGCGGGCATAGGTTTGCATACGCTCATTCGTCCAATCAACCGGGTAGAAATCTACACCACGGTTCATATCTTCGGCATGGTTCCGTAGAATATTGACAGCCTGCAATCCCCGTCCAAAGCCGATCGCGTGGGTGCGATTTGTTTGAGTGCCATCATACCAAGCCCACAGATCAGACAATAACAACCCAACCGCACCGGCTACGCTCATGGTGTATCGATCCAGGTCGGCCTGGGTTTGAATGTTCCAGTTATTCAGTGCCCAGTAGGCCATCCGGTCAGACATGGCAGCCGTAGCATCCCACACGCGGGGGGCGATCGTTGCCGGTGCTAACATCGCCCACTCCCCAATGCGGATACTGACTTCGGGCAGTAGGCTGGTGTACTGGCTTAACTCCGCAGCCAGATCATCCACATCAATGCTGTCTGCCGCTGCCTGTAAAGTCAAGCTAATGGTTTGCAGGAGTTTAGCCTTGAGAGGATTATCCAGGTCTGGATGATCTTCAATTTCGTCAATGGCGCGCATACAAAGATAGGCCGAAGTTACCGCCTCTTGCAACCCTGCTGGAAGACGGCTAATTGGAATGTAAAACGTTCGACTAGTTTCCTGTAAAACCTCTAAGGCATTTTTGTGCAACTGCATCAATTCACTCCTCCAAACCACCAGAGCAATTCGCTCTCAATATATAGCAAAAAACTTAATTTTTTTTGAAAGAGAATTAAATAGAACCTGAACTTTTCAAGATACTTAGTTTTCCATCGTGTAAAGTCATGAGACTAATTGTGAGAGTGAGAAGGTGTGCTCAAACACTGGCATTGAGTCCGGTAATAATTTGTTAAATAGCTCACAACTTTTAGGTAGCTAATTCAATTCACTGTGAGGTTGCACATAACTCTGCCCCCTCCCAACTTCCCCTTGGCAAGGGGAGATGCCGTAGGTGGTAGGGTTGATACCCCAGACTGCCTGAAGAAGTTGTACCAACCTGATAAAAAAGTACAGGGCCCTTTGCTGTTGGCTGTTCAGCTTTACTCAAATGGTACTGACATAAGAGCCTTGAGATAAATTTCAGGCTCAAAGCGGAAACCTGTCAAAACAGGTTCAAACCCTAATAAATCTGGGTTAAAGTCATTTGAAACTGACTTTAACTTTGAGCCAGAACTTTAGTTCTGAGCTTATTTCAGCGCCATTCAGCTTTACTCAATTGTTTGGGGATCACCGCTAAGTTCAAATACACACTCTCAAGCCTATTTTTCAGAAAATTGCTCTGAAACAGCCCTTATGCCCAACCCTTCTTCTGCAAGAGAAGGGGGCAGGATTTTTATTCTTTGGGGTGCTGAAACTTTAGCATGGAGGATTGGTTGATGCGCTCTCCGGAAATTCCCGCATAGGGGGCAGCAATCGGGTTCTGCCCAACGGTTTCAATCTGGTAGTCAGGGGGCGATCGCACCAGCACAACCCCAAGCACTGCTTTTGCCACCAGTCCCAGCGAGATCCAGGTGTGAACCTGAGTCTGGGGCAGCAGGATGGGCAACTGGGCTGTGGGTGCAATCATTGGGCTGAATGGCGTCGGAGCCCCCGGTTCTTTCAGCAGACATCCTATCCCAGGATCGCCAAGCTAGTAATGAAAAGGAACAACCAGTAGCGGAAGAAATCCTGAAACTAACCAGGCCCAAATCCACAATCCGGTTTGCTGAAGGGGTTTTGGCTGCGACAACAATACCTCTATTCGCTCTTCCAGGCGATTATGGGGCAGTGCATTGCTGAAGGCGACGGATGCAATTTCCGAATACAGTGTTGGAGCACTGACCATTTGCACCAGTGACTCTGCCAGAAGCAGGGTATCAACCGATTGGGCGGCCCAACAGTCGGCTCGATGTTCCCGCAGGAGCAGCAATTCCTGCCAGAGGATTTCTGTTTGGGGTAGCCAGAAGGTTAACCTGCGCAACCAACCAAGCCAGAAGAACCAGAAGGTATCCCGGTAATAGTGATGGGCCTGCTCATGAGTTAAAACAGCCTCTAGATGGTCTGCATCCAGGGCATCCAATACCCCTTGGCTGACGACCAGTTCAGAACGCCAGAAGCCAACCCTGGCAACAAAGGGAATCGACGTTGGTAGTAAGCGGGCGGAGGTGCCCTTCAGTTCCCACAGGGGATATTCCCTCACCCGCCGCAAAGATAGCCAACCTTCCCCTGCCAGTTTGATTGCCAGAAGGACCGCAAAGCCCAGAAACAGAACCGCCAGGGAATAGCTGAACCACCCTTCCCACCAGCGCACCATCTGTCCCCGTGGCCCCATCCAGGCGAGGGCGATCGCCGTTGCCATCAGCAGCAACGGTGAGAACAGGAACAGACCCAGCGATCGCCACCAGCGCTCCTGCCAGATCTGACCCGGATTGATAGGCTGCAATCTCAGCAACCCGGCAACTGTGAGAGTCACCAGCAGAAGGGTTAGGTGCATCACTGCTCCTCCCTGGCTTTACGAATCGAGCGCAGACGTTGAGCGATCGCCTCAATTTGCTCCACACTCGCCTGGTCTAACTTGTCAGCAAAAGCCGCAACCACATCAGGATTACCCACCGCCAAAAACTGATTCAATTGCTCGTAAGCTCGTAATGCTTGCGCTTCTGCCTGAGAAATCAACGGTTCCCAAACATGGGTTTTTTCCTGCTTGTCGCAGGTCAACCAACCTTTCTGCGCCAGCCGTTGCAGCACCGTCGTGACAGAAGTATAGGCTAACTCCCGTTCGGGATTGGACAAAATCCGTTCATGCACATCCTTGACCGTCGCCGTCCCCAATTCCCAAACAATTTGTAGAATTTCCGCTTCCAGAGGACCAAGGGAAAGCTGCTTAGGTCGGTGATTTGGCAGAGAAGCCATAGCCGTTTGCGGTTCAACAAATCAATCACTCACTATAGCTTATACCGATTGAATCCACGATTTGCTTATGTGATAACAATTTAAGCGGAACTCTCGACAGATGAAGGGGCTGCCCCCTGCACCTCCAGGTATCACCTAAACCTCCACTCCATTACTCCGCCACCCCATCACGCTCCTCTGTCCTCTGCTCCCCTGCGACCGTATTATCACCCCATCAGCCTCTTCTCCACTTTTTCTCTTCTCCACTTTTCCCTGTCCAGTTTTCACCCTCTCGCTACGAAAACCAAAATTGTTAGGAGTTCTTAAACGGAGTACTTTTTATGCATCCTTCGATTCGACCATTGGGTATTGGTATTCTCACGGTTTCTGCTCTAGGAGTAGCCTTCGATCTGAGCCAGCCCCTACCTGCCAGGGCTGCAACGATTACCCTTGAGGATGGAGCTACATGCGAGGGAAACTTCAGGGGACGGACTGGTACGGGCATTTGTGTGTTCTCCGATGTGAACCCTGGTAACCCCTACAACTATTATCGCGGACAGATTCGGAACGGAGTGCCCAATGGAGTCGGTACGTTTGTGTACCAGAATGATGACCGCTATGAAGGTTCGGTGCGTAACGGACTACCTAACGGTAGTGGAGTGTATATTTTCGCGAATGGAGATCGCTACGAGGGCGGTTTTTCCAATGGCAAATACAACGGCAAAGGCACCCTCACCTATGGAAACGGTGGGCGCTACGTTGGCA
The DNA here is from genome assembly GCA_023511615.1 of Leptolyngbyaceae cyanobacterium HOT.MB2.61. GTDB lineage: Bacteria > Cyanobacteriota > Cyanobacteriia > Leptolyngbyales > Leptolyngbyaceae > Leptothermofonsia. Next base: position 4,663 of record JAIMBL010000086.1, on the reverse strand, counting down.
CTTTCCGCAATGGTCGGTTCTCTGGCAGGGGATCTCTGGTCATACCCAATGGTATGAGCTACACTGGCACCATGCGCGACGGACAGCCCCACGGCAAAGGCACCATAAAATTTGGTGGTAGCACCTATTCTGGTGACTTTTACCTGGGTCAGGTGAATGGGCAGGGGGTTCTCACCAATGCTGATGGTACCCGCTGTCAGGGAGCTTTCTTTAGCAGCCAGCTCAGCGGCAAAGGAACCTGCACCTATCCACGGGGTAGCGCCTTCAGAAGCTATACTGGCGAACTTCGGAATGGCAAACCTGATGGCAAGGGGGTATTGGTCTACGCCAACGGCAAGCGCTTTGCCGGACTGTTTCGGGGTGGGCAACCAGTTAACCCGTGAGGAACAAAGAGTAGATGGGTGGATGAGTGGGAACTGATGGGGAAGGTCAGCAATTCCTACTCCCCCACTCCCCACCTCCCACTCCCCCACCTATTCACGAAGCCAGCGATCGCAACTATTTCCCAATCCAAAATCCCAAATGGCATAACAACCAACAACTCATACTCATTCCTTCTGCCGGGGACGACCCAGGGTAGTGATATAGAGAACGGCTTCATCGGCGGGGATGCCAAGCACCTCGTTGACCTGGTCATCAAAGAAGCCACCAATGCCGCTGACGCCTAATCCCAGATAAATCGCTGCCAGATTTAGGCGCTGTCCCAGGTGCCCGGCATCCAGATGTAGATAGCGATAGACGCGATCGCCGTACTCCGCCACTGCCATCTTCAAGTCTGCTGTATGGAACAGAACCGCGGCGGCATCTCGACCCAGTTCCTGCCAGAGGCAGAGGTAATACAGTTCTTTGCGAAAGTTTTTGAAACGGATTTGCCGCAATTCCTGAGCTTTCGGAGCGTAGTAGTAACAGCCTTCTTCCAACCCGGTGACAGAGGAAACCGCGATAAACGTTTCTACCAGACTAAGGTCGCAATAATCGGGAGAGGCATCTAATCCTTGCTCGACGTAGTGCCCAGGATGGTAGGCAAAGTTAAGCAGGGCCTTCAATTCATTCAGGGTAATAGCTTCACCGCTGTAGGCACGGGTAGAACGCCGTCGTTGGATAGTGTTTTGCAACCCTTCCAAATTTTCTCCCCAGGAGATGGGGGAAGTGGTTGTAGACACCTTCAGACAAAAGGGAAAGTTGTACTTGTCTGCCCGTTTGCCTTCTGTGGCAGAAAGTTTCCAGTTGACTTTGGTGCTGGAGTTTAAGGGCATCTGGATTGCCTGATGAAAATAGCTGAGGAGTTGCCCATCGGCAATGGAGGGGTAGTGGATGTGACGGGGGGCTGGTAAAGCAGTTCGTGCCAGAGGAAGATTCTGCTTGACTTCCAACAGGTCTGCCAGCGGAACGACGGCGATCGCTCCTTCCTGCTCAGCATCCAGATAGAGAATTTGATGGATAGCTTCATCCATAAAGCTAGCGATCAGGTGGGAGCGGTAGTCATTCATGGCACAGGCCAGTTCCACATTACCGAGTAAATGCCCGCTGTCTAGCAAAATCCGACGATAGGCCCGATCCTGATAGCGCCAGGCAGAGCGAAAAAAAACAGCCGTTATTACCAGCGCCAGTTGGGTATTTTCCAGAACGGGATGCCAGAAACACGCCGTCTGTAATTTCGTCCAAACATCACTCTCCCAAAAATGCACCAGGGAGTGGGTGCGCACCTGATAATGATGCAGTCCAGCGGCCAGAAGAGGAGTACCACGGGAGATCAGGTAAATTTCTGCGGGATACAGTCCCCCTGCGGAGGGGGCCGCTCTCAGGTAGTGGGGATTATCCGGTAGGGGAATCATACCTGTTAGCCCATAGCTGGCATACAGTAGCCGGGAAATCCTACGCCACCAGATGACCTGTGGGTCATCCAGGTCAGACACTGCATCCTTTTGCAGATAGGGCTTCAGGTCAAAAGTCGAACCAATTTTGTATTCCTTAAACGGGAAGGGTTGCTGACTCCAATCGGGAACTTTGCTCTTAGCGTTAATTGTTTGAGGGTCGTACTTGGTTCGTTCGTGGTAATGCTGGGCGATCGATGCCGTAGGGTCAGGCATGGCATAGCTAGAGGAGGGTTCGCTTTCATATTGACACTCCCTTACTCAAACATGCCAGTCGGAAGGGGAGTGGTTAAGTGAGGAGTGAGGGGGTTCACTTCGGCTTTGAGGAAGGCTTCCAGTTGCGATCGCCACAACTCATATCCTTGTAGACTGAGGTGCAGACCGTCTGTGGTTAAATTCGAGCGCATGTCCCCCTTTTTGTTGATGAAATGGGCGTGCAGGTCCAAATACTTTACTTTTTCTTCCCTAGCGATCGCGGCCAATCGTTGGTTCAGTTCCCGAATGTAGTCATTTGGAATGACATAGAGGCGATCGACCCAGGGGGGCGGCTGGTGGTTTTGCTGAACCGCGCGGCGGTACTGCTCATCCAGAAGCGGTTTGCCGCCATGGGGTAAGATTGACTGCATCACAATCTGGGCGCGGGGATGGGCCGTCTTGAGATGACGCACAATCTCTCGCTGGTTTGCCAGCAAAGTTTCTTCGCGCACACCCCGAATCAGATCATTAATGCCAATCATGACAAAGATGGTATCCGGGCGGGTAGCGTCGAATAGCTTTAAGCGCCGCAACAACCCGTAGGATGTTTCTCCGGAGATTCCCTGATTCAGCCAGGTAAGACCAACCGGCAGCAGTTCATGGGGAAACCAGAGACTGAGGGAGTCTCCTGCCAAAATAGTCAGCCCCTTGGGACGTTGATCAGCAGTTACCCTGGCCTCCCGCTGTAGCAGATCAACCCACTGCTCATAGGTAAGCTGGTGACGTGGCCCCAACTCGGACTGAAGCGAAGCAACCCCCAGCTCTGCCTGAGGGGCTGAAGTATTGACGTGGGAAGATGCTGGTAAGCTGGATCGACTCAGTAGTAAAGCCACCAGGGCTAAGAGTCCACCACTAGTAGTGAGTAAAATTGTCCATCCCGGCAGGGTCAGAAAATGCTTGTACACGTCTCAGATCTGGCGTTGTTTGAGTCAGATTTTAGAGGGAAACTCACCCCTCAGGACAGTCTTCAGCAAAAAGATAACGGCTCTCCTGAGAGTTTAGTGATAAGCGATGCTTATCACTAAACCAAAATCAATATTCCAGGGATTTTGTTTGAGATAAAAGAGTCACTTACACGACTCTTTCACCGGCAGCCGGAAGAACCAAGATAACAAAGGGGAAGATGTCTATTTGTTGTAGTGATCGCTGTAGGAACTTAAAGTGGATACCATCCTTCTTCTCCTCAATCCGAGTTACGCCTGGCAAAGGAGATTTCGCCCGCAATCTTTTCGCCATAAGCTTCTTCACCATGAAGATGAACATCCAATCCCTCTTCTTCGATCTGTTCAGAGACACGCAGATCCATAAAGTGTGCGAGGATTTGAAGGATGATCCAGGTGCCAACTCCAGCAATAAGCCAAGTAATCAGTACAGCAACAATCTGGATGGACAGTTGATTGGGGTTGCCAAACAATAAACCATTAAAACCCGCAGGATTTACAGCCTTATTGGCGAAGAAACCCGTTGCAATCGCACCGACGGTACCCCCGACCCCATGGACTGGAAAAGTGTCCAGGGAATCATCAAATTGGAGTTTGGCTTTCAGGTTAACGGCAAAGAAGCAGACGAGAGACGTGAGCCCCCCAATCGCGATCGCCGATAGAGGATTAACAAACCCTGCGGCTGGCGTAATTCCCACCAGGCCAGAAACAAATCCACTACCGATCCCAATCGCAGTTGGCTTGCTTTTCAGAATCCACTCTGCAACTGCCCAGGCCAGTCCTCCCGCTGCGGCTGCGATCGTTGTGGTAGACACCGCGACGACGGCGAGGGGCCCTGCACGGAAAGCACTGCCGCCATTAAAGCCAAACCAGCCAAACCACAGGATGCCAACGCCCAAAAGAACGTAGGGGACGTTATGGGGCACAATTGGCTTGACCATCCAATCCTTCCGTGGCCCCAACACCCAGGCTGCCACCAGCGCAGAGACACCAGCGCTAATGTGAACAACCGTTCCACCCGCAAAGTCGAGGACACCCATCGCGCCCAACAAACCCCGACCCCAGACCATATGGGCGAGTGGACTGTAGATAAATGTAGACCACAGGATAATGAACCAGAAGAAAGCCTTAAAGGAAATGCGTTCCACAACAGCCCCAGAGATTAGCGCCACCGTGATGATTGCAAACATCATCTGGTAAAGCATGAACAACATATGCGGAATGGTCGGCGCATAACCTATGGGATCTGCTGCATCAAACGCCACTCCATTTAGTCCCAGCCAGCCCAGTCCTCCAATAAACCTTTGGATGCCATTGGCAAATTTCTGTCCCTCTGCTAGAGTAACGTCAAACGCCAGACTATAGCCCCAGAGAACCCAGAGAACTCCCACGATCGCCATTGCCACGAGACTCATCATCATGGTGTTGAGTACATTACGCGATCGCACCAGTCCACCATAGAAAAAAGCCAGACCTGGCGTCATAAATAACACCAGAGCAGAAGAAACCGTTATCCAGGCAGCATCTCCAGTATTAGCCGTCCAGGTGCTAGCAACTGCATCCTGAGCAACAACCGTATTGGCCATGGGGCCT